>JBEBSM010000092.1:0-11398 GCA_040394315.1 Lujinxingia vulgaris | reverse complement strand
CGATCAGCTGGTTAAAATGTTTTGGCTAATAGTCAGTCTCAGAGACGGGAGCCGGCTCTTTTCCTCTACAGGTTTATGAGCCCGCTCCCGTTCTGTCGAAAATTATTCAGCACCAGAATTACATCCCCCGTCCGCGACAATCAGCGTATCGCAAACGGGCGCGCCCGACTCCTGGCTACAAAAGAGCCCGGTCGTGCATTCGTCGCCGTCCACACCAATACAGGTATCGGCGAGCTGTTTTTGGGCCTGGCAGGTGGCGTCGTCAGTGGTGGATGAGGCGCAGTAGAGTCCAAACAAACAGTGCTCGCTCAATTGACAGGATTCTCCAAGCGTGTGCAGCGCACCACATGTACCGTTGGAGCCCACATCGTCGCGACCAACCCCATGACACGCAAGCCCAGGCTAACATAACCTGTTGAGTTGATTGCAAGTTTCGCCACTCCCGACGTACGTGGGTGGGTCCGCACACGTCCCACCGGCACCACAAATCAGCCCTTCCACGCATCGTTCGGAGTAGCCATAGCACAGCTCACCGCGCTCCAGCGTGCGTGGTTGCGCGCAGACAAAATCATTCAAATCGTCGCGGCCCTCGAACACGCAAATCAACCCTTCTTCGCAGGGTGCACCTGCACAATTAGTATTTTCTAGCGCCGTTTCGATAGGCGTACCGCAAACGCCACCACAAACATCGTCTTCGGCCACGCAACGCTCGCTGGTGCATTCAAGATCGTGAACGCAGGCGTCACCGTCAGCGAGCTGTGCGACAAAAACGCCTGTGCAGTCGCTGGCCGGATCTGTGGAAAAATCGGTGTCGATATCAACACAAGCGGTAAGTCCACCGAGCATTTCGTTAAGGCAAGCCGTCGCCTGGCTCGCGTCATATTCCAACGTACCGTTTTCGATCAGCGCACGCTCGGTGTCCATCAGTCTTGAGTTGATCCCCGGATTGTAGTTGTCGATACACGTTTCCAAATCACCAAACCGCCCGGCAATGCTCACTATCATGGGTATGGCCTGCAATTCCGGGCATTCAAACGCGCTCCGGCAAAAATACTCCGTCATGCCACGCGTTATTTGCTGCTCGAACTGATCGAGCGTGATCGTATTACGCGGAGAACTCGGCTGATTTTCAGAGTCATAGGGCTCATCAATATCGTTGTTGAGATAGTCATTATTGATAAAATCGTTGTTGTTAACGGTTTCATCATTGTTGATTTCATCGATATCGACATCCTCGTCGTCATTGCATCCAAACGCTGCAAGAACGGTCGTGCAGAGCAGAGTTGTTACGATACGTTTCCAGAACATAGCGTGACCTCGGTAAACCAGACAGATGCTGTGGTTGTGCGTCAAATCACTATAATAAGGAGGGGAAACGACAGGTATGAGCGCGCCTTGATGCGCGCCTGGATTTCAGAAGCTCCGAAATCATCTCTTAAAAATAAGCAGGGATCTGCCGACGGAAGGTTTTGGAGGATATTAAGAGGACTTAGGAGGCATAAAACCTTCCGTCGTGGGACCGGATTTCTGCTGCGAAGGCTGACGTTTATAGCGAGCGAACGAAGACGAGTAGATCATCCAGATCTTCTGGCGCAAGTTCTTGCACGTACTTTCGGGCGGGTTTGGCTTCGCCACCGTGCCATAGAATTGCTTCGTGAATGTTGCGCGCGCGACCGTCGTGCAGGAATCGAGCGTTGGCGGAGAGCGATTCGACCAGACCGATTCCCCAGAGTGGCGGTGTGCGCCATTCTTCGGGGGCGGCGTTTGCTTCGCCAATGAAATCTGCCAGGCCGGGGCCCATATCGTGGAGTAAAAGATCGGTGAATGCGTAAAACCGTTGGTTAGAAAGCAGTGGATGATCGGCAATATCGCCGGTTTCAAGGCTTGGAACGTGGCACGAATCGCAGCCAGCCTGGCGAAAGTGCGTCGCACCGTTTTTGAGCGTCGCTTCCGGTGCATCACGTCGGGCTGCGGGCACGCCTACATATCGCTGGAATTCGATGAGTGCAGCCAGGTGTGGTCCGGTGATCTCTGGATTACCACCGTTGGGCGCACTGAGGCACTTTGATTGTGCGTTTGTGCAGTCATCTTGCGGGTTTTCCGGCGACGTAATTCCCATATCGTTGGCGAAAGCTGCTGCGCTCTGGGCCAAAAGTGTGGGTTGGGTGGCTTTCCAACCGAAGCGGCCGAGGCGACCGTTGGGCAGGCGATGTGCGCGTCCTGAGATACCGTCGCCGTTGAGGTCGTCGGGATCTTCGAGTGCTAAAATCGCGTCGTCCGAAACGAGATCGAGCAATCCTAGACCGAGTAATTGCGGCGAAATTCTGCCGCCCGCGCGCGTGTCTGCATGTAATTCGCCATAGCTCGCGTGTGTTTCCAGATGAAACTCTGGGGCGAGCAGGCCTTGGAAATCGGCAAACTCTGGAGATTGGGTGCGGTCTGACCACGTGACACGACCTTCGGCGGGAACACCGGGAATGGCCTGTGGTTGGAATTGTCCACCGAACGAAGGATCGCTAACCCAGCCGCCGTCTTGTGGACGCGCCAGTCGGATGAGCAAGCCGGCGTGCACCTGGCCGTTGCTTCCAAGCGTGGGCGGTCTGCCGGCGGCGGGATGACAGCTTCCGCACGACACGTCGTGAAAAAGTGGTCCCAGGCCGTCGAGCAGCGTTCGCGAACCGGGTGCCTGATCCCAATCGGCCATAAAAAACTCGCGGCCCTGTGAGAATTGTTGCATTTGCTCGAGCGATAAACCGTCAGCAAGCTCCATGAATCGCCAGGATTGATTCATGCTGGTGAGTGCGCCGCCTGTTTGTTCGGCTGGCGCGAGCAAGTCTTCGAGCGAGATGGGTTCTTCGCCAGCGTCCGAATCCGTGTCGGTAGATTCAGCGTCGAGAAGTTGGGTATCGGTAATTTCAGTGTCTGCAAATGTTCCGTCATCAATATCCGACGCTCCTGGCGTGACGTCGCCGGTGTCTACCGGATCGACGTCATTATAATGTGTGACATCGTGAGGATGACTGACATCGTCCTGCACATCCGACGGGCCGTTGGCCGATTCTGGCGAGCAGGCCGCAACGAGCATGAGTGCTGCGATGACAGTAAGGGTTCGGTGGTAGAAAAGATTGGTCATTTTCATTATTTCGCAAATTCAACGAGAACCGGGATTCGGTAACCCCAGCGGTCAATAATACTGGATCCGCCACCGAGCGATCCCTGGAAACTCCAGCCCCAGGAGAAAACGCGGCCGTCGGCGCGAAGCGCAACGCCTTGAAGTACGCCGACGCCAAGATCAGCGATGTTTTCGATACCGAAAACAGCTTCACCGGGCCGGGTGACGTCAAAATCAACCGGGATCCCAAGATTACCCGAACCGTTTTGTCCCCAGCCGTAGGCGCGGCCATCTGCGGCCAACAAAAAGCTCTGATTTCCGTTGGCGCGCACTTGCGTGGGTTTGCCAGCATTGTAATCGAGCAAAGCTGGCTCCAGCACATTGTTGCCAACAGATCCACCGATTCCGCCCTCACCGACCTGCTTGGAGGCGTTGAGACCCCAGCCGTATAGCTCGTGATTTCGCGTGATTGCGATGACGTGATCGCGGCCGGTGGCAAGTCCGATGACGTTTTCTAGACCGCTGACCGGAACTGCGAGGGGTGTGGGATTCTTATGCGTGGAACCGTTACCGAGGTTGCCGTACGTGTTGCGGCCCCAGGTGTAAACGGTGCCGTCGGCAGCGATCGCGTAGGAGCTGGCCGCGCCAGCGACGATTCCGATGATGTCGCTCAAACCTTGAACGGGCGTGGGGATGTCGCGATCTTCGGTAGTGCCATCGCCTAACTGGCCGGCGCTGTTGTCGCCGCAGCCTAAGACGGTGCCGGATTTGGTGAGAAGCAACGTGTGGCTGTAGCCACGCGTTACGGCAACGATCGGCTCGCTGAGTTCGGTGACTTTTTCGGGCGCGTGACGATTGGTCGCGTCAAATGTGCCGCCGGCCGTGCCAAGGCAGAGCTGGCCATCGCCGTTGTCGGCCCAGCCGAAAACACTGCCGTCGGCGGTGAGTGCGATCGAGCCGTTCTGGTTGAAAGCGATCGAAACAACATCGCTCAGCGCAGCAACATGTGTTGCTTTGTCGGGATGGTTTGCGTCGGGCGGTGTGGAAACGAATCCAAGACCGACCTGGCCCAGCTGATTGCGACCCCAGGCGTAGAGTTTGCTGTCGACGATGACGCCACCGTGCGCGCCGCCCGACGTTGTGCGGTTTCCAAAATAAATCGTGTGCGTGATTTCCAACGAATTTTCGGACGTATCCACGGCCGTAACGGAGAGCTCGTTTACGCCGGGTGAAAGCGGAATATCAACGGTGAATTTTCCGTCTTCGAGCAATTGCGCATCGTAGGCGTTCTCGCCGAGCTTGAACTGCACGCTTTGCACGCCAACGTTATCGGCGACGGTTCCGAGGATGGTCGCGCGGCTGGTCTGCACCGACTGGCCGTTGTAGGGGAAAAGTCCAGAAAGCACGGGGCTTTCCGTATCTTCTTCGCGGCTGACGTCCACTGCAAGCGAGGCGTTAGCACCGTTGTTGGCAACGACATGGACTGCAATTTCGTTGGTTCCAACCGTCAGCGCCAGTTGTCCAACCAGCTCATAAACCGACTCGCCGGCCTCGTTTACATCAAGTTCAGCGAGCGTAACGCCGTCCATTATCTCAACATCATTGACAATAATCTTGTGCTCGGCCAGACCGCTGGCGGCAACAATACTTGCTGCAAAGTCGACATGCTCGGCTTGAACGAGCGCAGGCAATTCTTCGCTGAGTGTAATTACAGGTTTAGCCAGAGCATTTAGCTGAAACACCACGACTTCACTGACGCGACGACCGTCGTTGGTGTGAAGCGTAATCTGCAGCGTATTCAAACCCGGCTCGACATCGACGAGCTGCTTGAAAACATCACCGGGACTGAGATCGATGACCTTTTGAGCGGGCGCGCCGCCGTTAATCTTCCAGGAAACGCCGCCGACTGGACCGTCTTCAACGCGAATTTCGAACTCAACGGACTCGCCTTCCAAAATCTCCGCGTTTTTCGGCGAAAGAATTGTAAGCGTGGGGAGTGCCGGCGCTTCGACGTCGTTGTCAACGTCGTGGTCCGCTTCATTATCAACGTCGTTATTCGTACCAACATCCTTGTCATTATGTTCACTGACAGGAGGATTCGGATTATTCGACGCCTGATCATTATCGTCTGCACATGCAGCAAGACCAACCGTAAGCACGCATAATAAAACAACAAAACAGCTTCTATTCAGGATATTCATGCGTATTTCCTATAAACAGTAAATGTTAAAACTATAAAATTTGACGGCCGCCAAGTGGCTTGCAGCCGTAGCAGTCATATAGATAGAACAAACCTAACTGTAAATGAAAATCATTATCAATATCATCAAGTAGTGCATATTTTGCTTCAAAACCTGCGTTAATTGGCCGTGTTACCCTAAACATCACAAGGATTTAGCGGGAATTTTGATGTAATATTGAAATTTCAAAACGAGTGATTGCCTCTCCCGATAAAATCGGCTCTGCTCCGTTATCAGAAGATCGGCTATAATTATTCGAGGCGATGAGATGCGCACACAAATGAGCTGGTTCGCGATATTTCCTGCTAAGTTTGGCATTGAGCTGTGAAGCGGAGATCGTGTGGCTGCACGCAACAAAACTTCGCCGCCACCAACAATCCACCACGATTAACGATCGAATCCGACCGCCTTGTCGACGGCCAAGCCATTGAATACGAAGCGAATTTACCCGACAATTAATTACGACGCCCCACACCCCAAACCGATTTCCAATTCAAAACACACCTTTGAAAGCCCCCAAAAAACATGGCCCGCCCCCGTCTCAGAGACGGGAGCGGGCCATTATCTATGCGAGCTTTATTGCATTTGCGAAGCAAGGATTCCCTGCCTATCGCCCAACCCAGCCCAACGTCCAACGGCGAGTCATAAATCGAGGATCGCCGTCCAACATCAGTTGAGGATTTTGAACTCAACGCGTCGGTTGAGACTGCGGTTACGGTTCGAGGTGTTCGGCAACAAAGGCTGCTGGGAACCAAATCCCTTCGCGGACAAGCGCTCGGCGGCTACGCCCTTCTCGATGAAATAAGCACGCACTGCATCCGCACGTTTCTGCGACAACTCCAGATTCAATTCCGCCGAACCAACGTCGTCGGTATGACCTTGAATCTGCACGTTTTTGATCTGAGGATTCTCGAAAATTACCGCAACAACCTGGTCGAGTACGTTGAACGAACGCGGCAGAATCTTTGCAGCGCCGGTTTCAAAGTGTACGTAATCGGTAATTTTGATTTCTTCCGTACTGACTTCGACAAGCTTTTCTTTGGCAGCCGGACGCAACACGATATCCATCGCAAGGTCACCATTGGCTTCGATTTTCACGTCACGACCCGACGTCTGATAATCCGCCGCGCTTGCGACAACAGCGTAGTTTCCGGCCTGCAGTTCCGACGTAAACCGGCCATCAGAATCCGTTTTCATTTCGGAGTTTTTGACACCGTTGAACTTAATGGTCGCATTCGCCACAGGATTTCCCTGGATGTCGATGACCTGACCACGAATCTTACCAACTTTCGCCAGCGCCTTGAGCTTAAACTCAAGCTCCTGCTCACCTTCTCGCACGATATGCGTTTGCGTGGCCGCTTCATAAGAAGGATGACGAACCATCACTTCCAGCACGGTCCCCGGCTCAAATCCGTAAGAGCGGAACTCACCACTTTTCGCATTCGTCATCTGATCGTTTTCTGCACGCGTCAGATACTCGACAACAGCTCCACCGACAGCCTCGCCCGTCACGCGATCCGTGACCTTACCAACAACGATGCCGCGGGCAGGTGCTTTCTCAACGACCTGCTCGACGATGCGCTCTTCCACAACATGTTCCGTAACCGGATTGATGGTGTAACTCATGCCGACAATAAAATTAAACGGCAGCGTCGCAGCCAGACCTTCGGCATCCTTTGTCGTCAGACCAAAATCCACACCCGCCTGAAGACCGAGGTGCTTCACAGGCTCACCGCGCACACCCACACTCAACACCTGCGGATACGAAGCCGCGCCCGCTTTGGAAACGCACTCCAACGGCCGGCCACGCTCACAAAGCGCATCCGATCCGTTCACAGGAATACCCATTCTCCAGCCTAAAAACGGCGTGACATAAGGAAGTTCGTACTCAAGACCAGCGGCCAGTTCGACCTGATCGTACGCATTAATTCCGTACGCAAAACGTTCGATACGCGTAATTTTAAAACCATCGTCCAGAAGGTTTTCCGAATTATCAAACAAATATCCAGCATTCAGATGCATGAACAGCGGCAACTTATCGCCATTTACTGCACCGAATATTTCGCCCAGATCAAGCGTGGCCAAAAGCCGTGGACGAAGGCTCAATGCGGAAAACGAAAGTTCTGTGTTTCCAAAGCTTGATGGAAGGAAAAAACTTACATCAGCAGCCAGGTTCAGCCATGCGTTTGGCGCAATATGACCGCGAAGCCCAAGCGCCATATCGCCCTGCGATAGCATTGCTTGCGGCTGCCCAAACGAGTTCACACTGTTTTTGGCCAGAATCCGAAAGTTTGCCGAAAAGTATTCATGAAAAGTTGCTTGCAGCAGCAAATTTCCAACAAACGTGTTGTTCGTATCGTTTTGACGAATCGCATTCGAACCCGAATAGATTTCGCCTTGGAAACCGACACGATACGAATTGCTTACACCCGAACGTGCCGAGGCAATGTTGTGAAATCCGATGCCGCCTTCGAGATTCAACCCGGGACTTGCACGACGCGGAGCCGAATCCACGTGCACCGACAATTCCTGCTCGCCTTCAGCATCGTCGACATCGGTTTCCTCAACGTTTTCAGACTCATCCACCGCGGCTTCTTGAAGATTTTTAGGTTGGCTCGTTACTGCCGGCTCTTCATAGGGCGACGGAAGATCATTGGATTGTGCGGAAGCAGCGGCAGGAATACCGACCACCAAAGACGCACCCAGCATGGTTTTTATCGCAATATTTTTACAACGTTGCATGATCACTCCCAATCGCCATCGCGCCACAAGCGCAAAAAACGCTTCCGGTCGATGTAACTTCAATTATTTATTAAATTCATATCGTTGATTTTCAAAAAACTTCTAGCATTTAAGGCACGCAGAGTATGCCACGCCCGATATTGCTTGCAAAGCAGACGCAGAAATCCACCGGCCTCAATCAAAAAATGATTCGAGCCACGCTATAAAGCAATAGCACACCAAGTGAGACGCGCCAGAAAACATGTTCATGCTGATGCCATAAACGGCTTCCCCACCAGTTTACGCGACGTCCCCTCACGATTTGAACGAAATTTTGACCCGCAGCTACGCCAAGTCCGAGCATCAGTACCGATCCAAACCAATGATACTTGAGCGACTCCAGAAAGTTCCCACGCACAAACGCAGTACACGCCCGCGTTATCCCGCAGCCCGGGCAATCCACACCGGTCACGCGCCGAAAAGGACACCAAATAATACCATCCAACGGCGAATGCGGAAAAATCCAGGAGCCGACGGCGAGCGCAACGAACAGGCCAATAATCCACCAACCTCGTCGTTGCTCACGCGCCGTCAAAAGCTCCTGCATCTCACGATCTCAAGTACTGTGCTGCATTAGAACTGATCGTGACCAACCTGAGTCGGATCGTGACCAATTCGCGGCGTTCCGTGCTGCCAGGTGTCGTTCAATCCCTGCTGCACAAAGAATGGCATCAGATAAACAAACGCCATCAAAAACAAAATCGGCGCTTCCATCTGAGGCTTCACTCCCCAACTTTTCTGCAAGTTTACAACGGCTTCGGCATAGCGCCACTGAAACCAGATGCCCCAAATACCACACGTTACAATCGTCAAAAGAATCTCTTTGACCATATTAAACTGCTCCGTTCCCGAAGCCTTATTGATCTCGTCAGCAGTTTTGAATATCCAGATAATGTTATAAATACCACAAGTAACAAGGGACAACACCAGAACCATGATAGGATCTCTAACTTCACCACGCTGCATACGACACCTCAAAAAAACAAAATTAATTCCGCGCAAACGGCCTAAAACGACTTTCTCAATCGGTGGAAATTCACTTACAACGCTTTACCAATGCGCGTCAAATAAAACTCCGAGCGATAATCTGCGTTTCCGGACAATTATCAGATAGATTTATGACAACGATTCCCCCCCAAAACAGCCTCGCAACCGCTCCGAAAACGCACAACTTCAACGCGTTTCACACCGTCTGCATTATCGGCCACCGCACCACCGGAAAAACCACCACAGCGCGCCAAATCGCGCAAATCCTGGGCTGGGAATTCATCGATCTCGACGCCCACATCGAATCACTCGAACAAAAAACCGCTGCCGAACTCGTCGCCGAAAACCCCGCACGATTCCGCGCCCTCGAAATCCAGCAGCTAACCGAAATCACCCATAAACCCACCACAACCCCACGCATCATTTCGATCGGCGCCGGCTGCCAACAACTCCCCTCAGGCCCGCTCTACGTCTGGCTTGAGCGCGACGGCTGGCAAGAAACCGCTCGCACCGAACGCCAACGCCTGTTCCCCGAACTCGATTTCGATACCGAACTACAATCCATGATTTCCGAGCGCGAGCCACGCTGGCAAGCCGCCGCCCACATCCGCTACCGCACACCCCGCACCCGCACGCCCGAACGCACCGCAACCCACCTGGCCACACTCATCCAACTGGCCGCAAACGCCCACCAATCACCCGTCGCCCAAAAAACCTACCTCGTCCCCACCAACGACGCCCATTTCACCCGCGCCCTGCACGACGCCAACGCCCTAGGCATGGCCGGCGTTGAGCTCCGCAGCGACTTTTTCCCACAGATTCCCCAATCCCCAAGCACCCTTCAATCCGCCAACACACTCGCCAGCCTCCGCACCCACGACCCCGGCTGGCTCAACGCCTTTCCACGCAATACCGCACTCGACATCGACCTTGAATTTCTCCCCGCAGCACTTGCGTCACCGGACTTTTCCACGCGCCGCCCCACCCGCTTCCTTTTGTCCACCCACCCCTCGTCCGTCCAAGCCACCGACATCGACGCACTGCTAACAGCCGCCCGACAACTAGAATCAAGCCATCTGCACGTCACCACCCAACTCGTCCTCAAATACGCACCCTTCGTCGAAACCATCGCCGACCTAAAACGCGCCCTCACCCTGACCCAAAAACTCCAAAACCTCGGCTACACCACCACGTTCCTCCCCCAAAACCCACGCTTTTTCTGGCTCCGCCCACTCTTAGCCCACGGCTTTTCACGCCCTGCAAACGCCACCAACTACATGCCCGTCGGCATTTCCACGCCTGCAGCCACGAACCCAAAAAACTGGCAGCACTACGACCTCCAAAAATGGCTCCCGCACCTTACCTCCCAAACCATCAACTCCTTCGACGCCCTCATCGGAGATCCCGTCGACACCAGCATCGGCGAAATCTGGCACCGCGCCTTTGCAGAACCCGCAGAATCTACCGAGCCCAACACCCAACACGGCTACGTCGCCATCCCAATCGCCCCAGAAGATCTCCCCGAAACCCTCCCACTCCTCCACCAACTCGGATTCCGCGGCCTATCCGTCACCTCACCCCTCAAACGCGCGATCCTCGAGCAACCCAACATTAAAAATATCGAAAACCTCCCCGCCGCCAACACCCTCCGCCGCACCCCCGAAGGCTGGACCGCCACCGACACCGATTTCGACGGCATGACCGCCGCCCTCCAACACCTCCAACAATCCGGCATCCAACCCGGCCCTACCGCAATCTTCGGACGCGGCGGCGTCAGCCCCGCCATCACCCGCGCCCTCACCCAAAACGGCTGGCCCCTCACCCACCACATCAGCGCCCGCGCCGGCTGGCCAGCCAACAACACCCCAAAATACCACCTCATCATCAACGCCGGCGGCCCCGGCACATCCAACGCCCACCAAAACCCACCCCAAACCAAAGCCTGGATCGACCTCCACTACAACGACGTTGCACCCGCCCCCACCCACAAGCTACACCTTGCCGGCGATATATTCTTCGACGCCCAGGCCCGCGCCCAACGCAAATTCTGGCAACAAACCAATCAATAACCCCCAGACCCCACCCAAAACATGTCCGCAAACACCTTCGGTAAACTCTTCTGCCTCACCACCTTCGGCGAATCCCACGGCCCCGCCATGGGCGCCGTCATCGACGGCTGCCCCGCCGGCATCCACCTGACCGCCGAGGACATCCAAAAACACCTCGACCGCCGCCGCCCCGGCCAATCCACCATCACCACCAGCCGCTCCGAACCCGA
>JBEBSM010000091.1:0-11411 GCA_040394315.1 Lujinxingia vulgaris | reverse complement strand
TCGAATGCGGTTCGAGGGAAAACGAGAGATTACCGAAGAAAACATCGAGGATGCTCTCAAAGATATCCGCATGAGTATGCTCGAAGCGGATGTTAACTTTCGAATTGCAAAAGAATTTATTGCGCGCGTTAAAGAAAAAGCGCTTGGCGAAGTTGTTCGTGTAAAGACGAAGGGCAAGGGCAAAGATGGTCGCGTTGAGGTAAGTCCGGGCGATCACTTTATCCGCATTTGTCACGACGAGCTGGAAAACCTGATGGGTCCGGTGGACACCACGATGGTTTTTGCCAATCCGCGCATTGGTCCAACCAAGATCATGATGGTTGGTCTTCAGGGCGCAGGTAAAACGACGACGACTGCAAAGTTGGCGAAGTACCTGATGGATCGCGAAGGCAAAAAGCCGTTGTTGGTTGGTGCGGACGTGTATCGTCCTGCGGCTATCGAGCAGTTGCGTGTGCTTGGCAAGCAGCTTGATATTCCGGTGTACGCGGTGGAAGGCGGCGATCCTGTAGCCGTTTGTCGTGATGCGCTGGTATTTGCCGAGAAAGAAGGCTGCGACGTTGTGATTTTCGATACGGCCGGTCGACTGGCTGTGGACGACGTGTTGATGGACGAGCGTGAGCAGATCGTGCAGACGCCCAAGACAGAGAAGATCTTCCTGGTTGCGGATGCGATGATCGGTCAGGACGCTGTAAATACGGCGAAAGAGTTCAACAGCCGTTTAGAGATCGACGGCTTCATTATGACGAAACTTGATGGTGATGCGCGCGGTGGTGCTGCGCTGTCGATCAAGGAAGTCACCGGCAAACCGATCAAGTTTGTGGGTATGGGTGAAAAACTCGACGATCTCGAGGAATTTCGTCCGGAAGGTCTTGCGAACCGAATTCTAGGATTCGGCGACGTCATGGGCCTGATGAACAAGTTTGAGCGTACGTTGAGCGAGGAAGATGCCGCGCGTGCGGAAACCGACGCGATGCGCATGCTTTCGGGTCAGTTTGATTTCAACGACTTTTACAATCAGCTTGAGCAGATCTCAAAACTCGGTTCGATGAGTGAGTTGTTGGAAATGATGCCGTTCTTTGGAGGCGGATTGCCCCAGGGTGTGAGCATCGATGATTCGGAATTGGGTAAGATCCGTGCGATCATTCAGTCGATGACGGTCAAAGAGCGTCGTGAACCTGATTATTTAACGCGTCAGCCTAATCGTGTACGTCGAATTGCCAAGGGATCGGGCACGCCGCAGGAAAAGGTCGAGCAGGTCATTCAGCAGTTCAATATGATGCGTGGAATGATGCAGCAGTTCAGCTCGTCGGGCGGTGGCGGAATTCTGGGTAAGATTCCAGGATTCAAGCAGCTCAATCAGCTTCGTCAGCTCAAGGACATGGACATTGGTTCGTTGTTCCAGGACATGATGGGCGGCGGCGGCGGCATGGGCGATATGTTCGGCGGCGGTGGCGGCGGAATGGGTGGATTGCCAGGTTTTGGTGGTCCGCAGCTTCCTCCGGGATATTCTCCACCGGGTGGCAAGATGACCGCATCGGGCAAGGCTACCAAGTCCGCATCGATGTCGACGGACAAGCGCAAGCGCAAGCGTAAAGCAGTCAAGCAGGCGCGAAAGACCAACAAGAAGTAGGACAAGTTTTGAAGACAGAGGAGCGATTTTGCGTGCATCATCCGCGAGCATCTGCGGTGGCAATATGCACGGATTGTGAACAGGATATATGCGCGCCCTGTCATGGGATGGACCTGCGCGGCTTTGCGGTGTGTGCGACTTGTCGTGCCAAGTATGAGCCGGCAGGTACAGCCTGGGAAACCGACGGGCAGCGCTGGACGCCGATTGGCTTTGCACGAACGGCTCGGGACATCATCATGGCGCCCCGAACGTTTTTCATGCGATTGCCAGCCAGCGATCAGTGGTTACCGCCGGCAGTTTTCGGTGTAACCAGCATGGCTGTCGGACTGTTTTTTGCGTTTATCTGGCGCGTGCGACTCGATGATGAGTTGCTGGCCAAGGTAAGCGCTACGCCCGAAGGTATGGAGCTCTCGGCGGAGGCTGCAAAGTTTGTCGTATTTGCAGCTATTCCGCTTGGAGCGGCCATACAGTTCGTATTTCATACGTTGTTGCTGTATTTCGCGCTAAAAATCTTTGGCGTCATGCATGCGAAATTATCGCATGTGATCCGGATCACCGGTTATGCATCGGCTGCGTATCTATTTATGGTCGTGCCACCGCTCGGTGATTTTGGGCTGGGTCATTTTTTGATGATCATGTGGTTGTTCAATCTGGAAGTAAATGCCGTTCGGTGGTTTTACAATCTTGGTTTCTGGCAATCGATGGGCGCGGTGTTGATACCGTTTATGTTCATCATGACGTTGGGACTGGGAGGCGGTTGATATACCGGTCGGGCTTATCGAGTACTGATTTGAGGTGCTCGATTGGTTGAATTACACGTAGAAATTAACATATCCAAGAATGTAAAAAAGACCCGCTGTGTATACACAGCGGGTCTTTTTGTAACGGATGTTTCCTGAGCAATCTGCCTGGCCTGCTGCCAGAACGAATCTGGCAGACAGTGCGAAGAGATTAACGCTTGGAGAACTGGAAGCGAGCGCGAGCGCCTTTCTGTCCGTATTTCTTACGTTCCTTGCTACGTGCGTCACGGGTAAGAAAGCCAGAAGCCTTCAGACCGGCACGAAGCTCGGGGTTGTACATGGTGAGTGCGCGAGCGATGCCGAGCTTAACAGCTCCAGCCTGGCCGCTTTTTCCGCCACCGCGAACGGTGCAGTAAACGTCGAAACGCTCGCCGGTCTCGGTTTGCATGAGGGGTTGACGCAAGATCATCATCAGGGTGTCGCGCGTAAAGTACGCATCGGCGTCCTGCTTATTGATGGTGATGGTGCCGTTGCCGGGGCGCAAAAAAACACGTGCGCTTGCGCTTTTGCGGCGGCCAATCGCGTGATACTGTTCCGCTTTTGCCATGGGAATTATTCTCCAATTCTTACTTAAAAATTCGTATATAGAAAAATCTTAGAGCTCAAGAACTTTGGGTTGTTGAGCTGCGTGCGGGTGATCGGCTCCAGGATAAACCTTGAGCTTGCTGATCATTGCGCGACCAAGTTTTGTCTTTGGAAGCATACCCTGCACGGCGGTTTCGATGATCGCTTCTGGTTTCAGAGCGAGCAGCTTCTCGGCCGAGATTGATTTCAGACCGCCGGAAAAACCGGTGTGCCTGTGATAGAATTTCTGGCTGAGTTTGTTACCGGTAAACACAACTTCTTTCGCGTTGATACAAATGACGTAGTCACCGGCATCGACGTTAGGAGAGAAGGTTGGTTTATTTTTGCCACGAATGATGGATGCGATTTGGGCGGCAACGCGGCCGACCGTTTGACCTTTCAGATCAACGACATACCATTCACGGACTACATCTTCTTGTTTAGCGTTAAAAGTCTTCATAGCCATTTCCACCGAACTGTCCGCACAGCTGATTAAAAGTCTGCACAGAACCGGGTTATCTCGCTCATCACGAGGAAAAACAAGTAATCATCTTTAAGTCGCTATCTTCTGTGTATTGTGTCCATCAGGACCCAACACAAAGGGATAGCGAAGGGCGCATCATATAGCCTGCAGACGCTGAACTTGTCAAACTCTATTGTCGCATTGCTTATTCAAAGTAGTGATCGTTGTGTAGACAGGGATTGCGGGTCGGCGTTGTTGGCTGAATTGCGCAATCCCCGGTTGTTACGACGGCTTCTTTAGGACCGTATGCTGCTTTTGAAGCGATCACCTGGGAGACGTGACGGATCAAGAGGAAGATGATTTTCTTTGGGAAATCGATCTTTCGCGCAGATCAGCTTCGGCCACGGTCCAGGTATTTCTTGGCTTCTTTGGCTGGTTCTGAATTCGGATGAACCTCAACCAGATCGGTAAGTGCGTCGATAGCTCTATCGACCTCACCGAGTTGGAGATAGGCGCGGCCAAGAAGGAATAGAGCGGTGGGATCGAGTCCTACGCCGCTGTAGTTTTTAAGTAAATACGTCAGCCGATTTGCGGCAGCGCGCGGGTTGTCGCGTTCGAGATAGAAATTTGCGACATACAGTTCATGGTCGGCCATGCGACGACGTGCAATGGAAAGCTTTTTGGAAGCGTCTTTGGCGTATTCAGAATCTGGAAAATGACGCAAAAACAGTCCGAGTTCACGAATGGCTTCGCGCGCGCGGCTGAGATCTTTTTCGTACGACGGGGGCAAAAACCACCAGTCACCCGGCATTTGCTGATAATAACTCAGTGCCACCTGATAATAGGTATACGTCGACTTTTCGTGATTCGGGTGAAGCTGAAGAAAGCTTCGGTATTGCTCGATCGCAGTCTGGTACTGTTCCTGGGCAAAATAGGCGTCGCCAATGCGTAATTCCGCGAGCGCTGCGTATTTGCTGTAGGGAAACTGGTTTCGGACAATATTGAAACGACGAATCGCCTCAAGGTAATCTTTGCTGTTAAATGCCTGCTCGCCGCGTTGAAAGGCGGCTTCGACCTGATCACTATAGGTTGCAGCGGGCTGATTTGAGCTGGTGGCACAGGCTGTCATCGTGAGTGATGATGCACAAAGCACGATCACCAGTGGCCACGAAGTCAGAGAACGAAATGCCAGAGTTTTGGTTTTCATAGCTAAACTCAGAACTTATTTGAATGGGTTACGCGGCAATTCGACGTAAGA
Organism: Lujinxingia vulgaris; assembly: GCA_040394315.1. Lineage (GTDB taxonomy): Bacteria > Myxococcota_A > Bradymonadia > Bradymonadales > Bradymonadaceae > JACCWM01. The sequence goes on along the minus strand of JBEBSM010000091.1, from coordinate 6,696 downwards.
AATCATGAAAGTGCCGACGATGGGGACCATGGCCTATAAAATGCATGAAAGGCAAGCGGGTCTGATGTAAAGGACTCGATTGGTCGAAATGTTTTATAGCGTCCGGTTCGATAATGAGCCAATAGAATATTTGATCAATGGAATCGTTATCCAGCAGGTGGAGTAGCGTTACACCACATGTGGCATAAATGTCTGATAATTGCTTTGTGGCGCTCGGGTAGAAAGATATCGGACCTTGGTTGTTTGCAGACCGATAATGAGAAGAAGATCATGAATAACGGATTATTAACACGGACGGGCAGTCATTTTTTTGTTGCGCTGTTTGTGGCGTGCCTGGCGCTGAGTTCGCTCGTTGTTTCCTGCATGAGCGCGGGAATGTCGTGTGATTTTGATTCGAATTGCGACGGCGGAGAGCTTTGCGTTGACGGAATGTGCGCAGATCCGTGCACGAGCGATCAGCAATGCGCGGAAGAATATGACACGTGCCAGGTGTATATTCGTGAGAACGAGGCAGATCAGGTTCATATCTGTATGAGTGCACCGAGTAATGATGCCAACAACGCTACCTCGCTGCAGTGTACGACGGATGAGCAATGCCATGAAGCTCTTGGTTCGGTCGCGGCAATTTGTGGATTGAATTATCGCTGCGTGGTTACAGAAGTAAGCGCGAGTCCGGAGGCACAGGAAGTTCCGTCGATATTGATTCGAGACCGTACGCCGCGTGTGAAGGTGGATGAACAAAACCATCCGGGAACGATTGTAAGCGCGGTTTTTGTGCGTGACGCGGGCGGCTCGATTGTGGGTTATGGCAATACGCTTGAATTTGTATCGGGAGCGGTCGATGGCGCGTCCTTGGTCGGTCATCTGGATGGGCAGCCGGTGGAACTTGATGAATCAGGCCAATGCGTTTCGGGTAACGAGGCGGCCATGAGCCCGCTGGGCGGCGAGGGCGGTTATTATCTGGTCGGCTTTGTTGACTATCGGGGTGAACCGATTGCGCTCGGGCAGGGCTGGAAAGTGATTGTCATCGGCTGGAGTTCTCAGTGCAGCGATGAAGCAGACCCTTTGTACGAAGCCGGTGAATATGACGTTTCGCTTTGCGTCTCATCAACGGTAAGTGTCGCGAATTTTGACGCCGATTGTCAGAAGTTTGACGGTGAGGCGTCAGGTTATGCAGAATTTCTCGTGACAGAGGGTAGATAAGCGTTTATACAGTTGACCATCGCCCAGTACGTTGCTTTCATACATTGCTTGAATCTTGAAATGTATTCGGCTAAAGGTAGCATAAGTAAGTGCCAGACGTTTTTCGTGATATTGTATGATTGAAATGTGTAGGGTTTGTTGAGTTGGCAAGGATATTGCGTTTCAGACGTTCATAACATCTGCTTTCGTAAGACAGATGTTATTGAGAGCTGAAACTCAACCACGTTATTTAAAAGGATTGAAATTATGAATTTGAAACGTAAACTGATCGGTGCTCTTTTTGCTGTAATCGCTGGTTCAGGTCTTGTAATGGCTTGCGGCCCTGCATCGGGTGCAAGCTGTGAATTCGATACGGATTGTGCAGACGGCGAGCTTTGCTACGGCGGCTTCTGTGAATTCGAGTGTGATACGCAGGACGAATGTCAGGGCGACGAAGTTTGTACCTCACGCGCTCCTACCTCGGGCAGTGTTTGTATCGTTCCTGGCGGAACGGTCACGAACAACGAAAACAATCAGAAAGAGTGCACGACCAACGAGCAGTGCGAAGCCAAAGATCCTAACTCCTTCTGCGACATCGACGCTGGTGTTTGTAAGTCGACCGCGACTACAAAAGAATATGTGACGGTTTCAGTTCGTGACGTAACGACCGCACAGAATCGTTGCGCCGATACGACCGCGACTCAGCCATCGCCTGCAACGAAGTTGTCGTACATCCAGTTGTTGACGACGAACGGAGTGAGCCTTGGTTATGGTCAGGAAGTTGGCTACGACATTTCCAATAACAATAACGCGTACAACGATGTTGGCGCAGTTCTTGACGGAAAGCCAATCAACCTTGATGGCCAGTGCGCGAAAGAAGGCTTTACGGTTGATAACGGCGTTGCACTGAGCTGCGGTGGTTACGTAATGGTTCAGTTCAAGGATTCCGATGGTAAAACCATCACGCTTGCTGAAGGCCAGCAGATCGTTGTCGGCGTTTACGGCAAAGTCTGTGATGCCAAGTTCGATAAGGACGGCGAAGACAAGTACGATGTCTATGTTTGCGATACGTTCGCTGCTACAAACGCAAGCGACGCAAGCTGCACGAATAAGCTGAATACAAGCCCGCTGAACGGCATTGGTTCGGTCAACGTTGTACTCCCGAACTAATTTGGATTGAAGCGATTTTGAATCGTTTCGGCTGAATATCAGGTGTGAAGAAAGCAGCTTTTTTAGACTTCTAACGATATCTAAGAAAGCTGCTTTTTTGTTTGATTCGGTGATATTCAGCGATAATTTATCGAAATACTTGATTGGCATGGAAGGTGCAGTATAGGCTAGCCGGTAGGGATCGACTGCCCGTGGGGCCACGATCCGGTATTTAATTGATTTAAAGGAGAAGTAAAAATGGATTTGAAACGTAAATTTATCGGTTGCTTGTTGGTTCTTTTTGGTTCTGCTGGTCTTCTTGCTGCTTGTGGCGCGGAAGACGAAGCTTGTGAAACCGTTGAAGATTGTGACGGCGATCAGGTTTGTACCGACGGTGTCTGTGAAGATCCGGCCGATACGGGCTGCAAAGGCAACGACGAGTGCACGGTTGATGGCGAAGTTTGTATCATTCCTGATGGCGCCGAAAGCGGTGCTTGCGGAATTGAAGACAAAACGCCAGTTTATTTCACCGTTTTGGTGAAAGACGTTTCGACGGGCGATAGCTGCACCGACACGAGCTTTGATTACAAGACTCCTGGATCGCAGATCACGTACGTTCGTCTTGAGAACGGCGAGACCAATGCTGTCGTCGCATACGGAACCGCAATTTCGTCGAAAATCGAAGGCGAGAGTGACTTTACAGACGTTGAAGGCGTTCTGGATGGTTCGACACCGGCACTTGTCGACGGCAGCGATTATTGCGTTGCGGTTGCAGACTACACGCGTAAAGAAGGCGCTCCTGTGAAGGACGGCGCTGGATACCGTGCAGACTCTGGTGTTGCGATTGGTTGTGGCGGCGAGCTGTATGTCACGTTCAAGAAAGACGATGCAGCGATTGCTCTGGACGAGAGTCTGGTTGTTCGCGTCGGTGAGTACAATGATTTCTGTGATGCCCGCTTCACAGGCGTGGACAACTACGAAGTCTACCTGTGTGAAGGCGACAGCACGGACGTAGCTGAGCTTGATTGCACGCGCAAGATCAGTGGCGACGATGCGCTGACTGGTCTTGAGAAAACCTCCAAGATCAGCTTGCCGGAAGCTCTTCCTGCTGAGTAATAACGTCGATCAGAACTGATGTAGACGTCTGAATGAAAAAGGCCGTCGGGTTTCTCTGTTAACAGGGAAATTCGACGGCTTTTTGTGTTTTGGTTCGAAGGTTGAAAAGAAAGTCAGTCGTCTGAGGGGCGTTTAAACAACGATTGAATGTAATCGACAGTCGTTTGTGTGGTGCGTTCAACATCGCGTCGAAATCTACGCATGCCGCGTACAATGGTAATGAGATCAAATGCGTTTCGGTATCGTCGGTTTAGCTTTTGTTACACAAACAATTTTTTTGGGAGGAAGCGTCCGACTTTTCCGCTGCGGGTTTTGGGGATGGAGCGGGGTGAGAGTGCGATCAAAATGCCTGGGTCAAGATCCAGGTGGTGTTTAAGCAATGTGCGTAGGGCCGTGTCGACTTCATCTGTGTCGACGCCTGATTGGGTTTCGTAGGCGATGACGATCTGCGAATCTTCGGTGTTGATTGTGTCGGATGAGGTTTCGACCAGTGCATTGGAGGGGATCGTGAAAATCGTGGCGGTTCCTGAGCGAATTCCGTCGATGGAATTGACGAAAAGCTCGACTTCTTCGGGGTAAATATGTCGTCGGTTGGCGGTAATGATCGCTTCGGTTCGTCGGCCGATGAAAAACAAGTTGCCGTCGGCCAGGTAGCCGATATCGCCGGTGAAAAGCCAGCCGTTGTGGAGGCGTGTAAGGCCGGGTCTGCGGTCATCGGCGTTGATGGTGGCGGCCACGTAGCCGGGCATGACGTTATCGCCGCGCAGGGCAATTTCTCCGCAAACGCGGTCGGCTACGGGTTGTTGTTGGTCATCAAAAATGGCGAGTTCGATGCCTGCGAGTGGGCGTCCGATGGACACAACGTGCATGCGTTCGGCGGGTGTAGGCGCGCCGGTCGGTGGGAGCGGCTGGGCGATGCCCTGGCGCTCAAGTACGGCGCGATTGATGCCATCGATGACGAGTGGTTGCTCGGGTTGTGCCATCGAGACGGCCATTGTGGCTTCGGAAAGTCCGTAGACGGGGACGAATACGTTTTTGCGCAGTCCGTAAGGGCGGAAACGTCTTGAAAAGACTTCCATGTGTTGCGCGCGGACGGGTTCGGCACCGTTCAGGGCGACGCGCCAGGAGGAGAGATCGAGTCCTTCTAAATCCGAGTTTTTGCAGCGGCGCGCGCAATAATGATAGGCGTAATTGGGCGCGAGTGTGAGTGTGCCGCGGTGGTTTGAGATTGCGGTAAGCCAATCAGCCGGTTGTTTTAGGAAGCGATCTGGTTCGATCAAGACGGCGTCGATTCCCCAGTAGATGGAGAAAAACACGACGGCGACCAGTCCCATGATGTTATCGATGGGCAGCCAAGAAACCACAACGTCTTTGTCGTTGACCTTGAGTAACTCGCCGACGGTTTGCACGTTTTGCAGGATGTTGTGGTGGGTGAGCATGACGCCGCGGCGTGCGGTGGTCGTGCCGGAAGTGAGTTGAATGTAGGCCAGGTCGTTTCGATTTGGGCGTAATGGCGTGATATTCGTGGGAATCGATGCTTTTTCGAGCAATGTTGGCAGATCTGCGACGAGTTGGAACGCGCTGCCTGGGAAAACCTTCGGGCGAAGTGAAGAATCGACGCCGGATGAAAACAGGGCGGCGTGGGTGTCGAGGCGTTTGGAGATGCGAGCCCAGCGTGCAGCGACGGAGAGTTTGTTAACGGTCGGTGCATCGGTGCGGGGGACAGGCAGAGGAATCGGCACGGCGCCGATTGCAAGTGCGCCGAACAGGCTGGTTAAAAACTCAAATCCGGTGGATTGCGATAAAAATATGCGTTGTTCCGGTTTGATATTGTGGTGTTGTAGGGCGGCGCCGACGCGCAACGAGGCATCGAGAATTTGCGTGTAGGTTCGAAATTCTCGGCCTCCGCGTTCATCAAGCACGTACATGCCGCGTGTCGGATGGTTTTGGGCCGTATATTCAAACATCTCAAAGAGATTTTGAGCATGTTGTGGCGGCTGAATAATGCCGGGCTTTTGCGTACTTGGGGTTTCAACAAGCATGGTATTTTGGCCGGGACCTGGTCTTTCGTAGGAAGCGCGATGTCAGATGATGAACATCTGAGACGTTACCTTTGTGAAAACTCTTCGCATGTGGTTATAATTCGTGCATGTGCGCCAGTGGTTAGCTGGAAGGGAACAATACAAGGTTATGGAATTGTTGCTACTGGTAACCATATATTGGATTGTGCTCGGGCGTAAAATCCAGAATGAGTCCAGAACCTAGCGAACTTAATCTAAGGAGATCGAATGACACCGTTAATTTTCGCAATCGTTGGCTTTTTGCTGCAAGCAATGGCGTTGAAGATAGCCGTTGGTCTTCTTGGTCAATCAGCAGCAGAAAACAGGTTTTCCAAGGCGATCGGGGTAGCTTTGATGCTTACGGTTGCGGGCTGGATCTTGGGCTTCGCACCGTTTGGGCTTGGTTATATCATGTATCCGCTCTTGTGGCTGGGCGTGATCATGGCCGTGTACGGAATCGGTTTTTTTCGAAGCCTGGGTGTTGCCGTACTGCAGGTAGGCGTGAAAATGGCGATTGGGTTCGTGCTATCGCTGATCGGATTTCAGAGCGTCGGTCTGTTTGGTTGATCGGTTCGATTCATCAGGCCGGTAAATCTGGTGTCGGTTAATAAACCCGTGTGTGGCCAGGTTATTCTCAGAGAAACAAAAAAAGCTCCGGTTTGGCGTGGAGCTTTTTTTGTTTCTTGCGAGTCTTTCTGATCTATTTCTTTTGTGCGCCAGAGATAACGACTTCAAAAATGTAGCGGGCGAGTTGGCGACCGATATAAGCGAGGGCGTTGGTTTCGTCGCTTGAGAAATTCGAGCCGGATTTCTTGTTGATGACTTCGATTACGCCGTAAATCTGGCCTTCTTGCTGAATCGGTACGCAGAGAAGTGAGCGGGTTTCGTAGCCGAGTGCCTGGGAGATTTCTTTGTAGAATCGTGGATCGCGTTGGGCATCGCTGATAGCGACGCTAACGCCTTCGCGTGCACAGAATCCGGCGAGTCCCTGGCCCATTGGGACGCGGAAGCTCATGATTTCGTTGGCTTTTGGTCCGCGTGCGGTTGCGAAGTACAGTTCTTTTCCGTTGACGTCAGCGAGCAAAACAGCACCGCTCTCGGCGTTGATTTTGTCGACGGCCATGTCCATGACGAAGTTGATGACATCTTCCATCGACATGTTGTTTTCGTGGATATCCTGTATTTCCAG
>JBEBSM010000090.1:0-11613 GCA_040394315.1 Lujinxingia vulgaris | reverse complement strand
GTTTTTATTTGCCTGACTCAGCGAAAATTACTCGCCGGCGGCCATTTCTTCGTCGGCGGTGCCGAAGCGACGCTTGATTTCATCAGGCAGTTCGCTTGGAACGTCGACGCGATGACGCAGTTTCTGGTACTGCGTAGCACCGGTTCCTGCGGGGATGAGACGTCCCATGATGACGTTTTCCTTGAGACCCTTGAGGTAATCGACCTTGCTCGCCAGAGCGGCTTCGGTGAGGACCTTGGTGGTTTCCTGGAAGCTGGAGGATGAAATCCAGCTCTCGGTGGAAAGCGATGCCTTGGTGATTCCGAGCAAGAGATCTTGAGCGACGGCCGGGCGTGCACCACGTTCGATGAGCTTTTGCATCGAGGCTTCAAACATCTGACGGTCAACGGTTTCATCGATGAGGAAATCGCTGTCGCCAACTTCGACGATGCGTACTTTACGCAGCATCTGGCGCACGATGATCTCGATGTGCTTGTCGTTGATGGCAACACCCTGGAGACGATAAACTTCCTGAACTTCGTCGGTCAGGTAGCGTGAAAGCTCCTTGCGGCCTTTGACGCGCAGAATATCGTGCGGGTTTTCCGAACCTTCCATGAGCGCTTCGCCGGTACGTACGCGATCTCCTTCGAGCACGGTGATGTGCTTGTTCTTGGGGATCTTGTAGACCATTGGCTCGCCAACGTCAGGTGTAACAACGACAGCGCGCTTGCCCTTGGTTTCCTTACCGTACGACACGACACCGTCGATTTCGGCGATAATCGCCTGCTCTTTGGGTTTACGTGCTTCGAACAGCTCGGCAACGCGGGGCAAACCACCGGTAATATCCTTGTTCTTCGTGGTTTCACGAGGAATTTTGGCGAGTACCTGGCCGGGTTCGACTTCCTGGCCTTCGGCAACGAAGATTGCTGCGCCGACGGTAAGGAACTGGCTGGATAGTGTTTTGCCGCCCTTTTTGTTCTCGCGGATGCTCATGCGAGGACGAAGGGTTGCATCACGGCTTTCGATGATAACTTTACGCGACAAGGCGGTGTTTTCATCGACGCGCTCTTCCATGGTGACGCCTTCGGTGATGTCTTCAAACTTGATGACACCGGCGACTTCGGTAAGCACGGGCGTTGCAAACGGTTCCCACTCAGCGAGTACGGCACCCGGAGCGATGGTTGCTCCGTCTGCGTAGTACAAACGCGCACCGTAAACGATCGGGTAGCGTTCGCGCTCACGGCCTTGCTCGTCAGCGATGGAGATTTCACCGTTACGGTTCATAACGATGAGTGCTTCCGTACCGTGTTCCTGGCGAGAGATGACCTTGAGGTGATGGTAGCGAATGGTTCCGCCGAAGCGAACTTCGTGAGCCGATTGCTCGACGCGCAAGGAACCAACACCACCGATATGGAAGGTACGCATGGTGAGCTGCGTTCCGGGTTCACCGATGGACTGTGCTGCAATCGTTCCGACAGCTTCACCGACGTTGACCAGACGGCCACGGGCCAGGTCACGGCCATAGCATCGTGCACAGACGCCGCCGAGTGATTGACAGGTCAGGCCGCTTCGGATTCGTACACGCTCAATTCCGGAATCTTCGATGAGCTTAGCGCGCTCTTCGTCGATTTCGTCGTTGGGGTGAGCGATGATGTTGTCGTTCTGGTCAAAAATGACTTCGAGCGCAACACGACCGAGTACGCGATCTCCAAGAGCTTCGATAACTTCGCCGCCCTCGTAAAGTGCAGTGAGATCGATACCGTCGAGCGTACCGCAATCGAATTCGTTAACGACACAGTCGTTCGCGACGTCGACCAGACGACGGGTGAGGTAACCGGAGTTAGCCGTTTTAAGAGCCGTATCCGCAAGACCTTTTCGAGCACCGTGCGTCGAAGTAAAGTATTCGAGAACGGTCAGACCTTCACGGAAGTTAGCGGTAATCGGGGTTTCGATGATCGCGCCGGAAGGCTTGGCCATCAAACCACGCATACCGGAGAGCTGACGCATCTGCTGTGCAGAACCTCGAGCTCCCGAGTCGGCCATGATGAAGACAGGGTTAAACGACTTCGAAACAATTTCCTCGCCGGTGTGCGGGTTGGTGTATGTGTGATTCGAAATCTCTTCGACCATCTGCTTGGCAACTTCTTCCGTCGAGTTTGCCCAGATATCGATGACTTTGTTGTATCGCTCGCCGTCGGTGATGAGACCTTCTGCGTATTGCTCTTCGATTTCAGCAACTTCTTCACGTGCAACGTTGATGACGTCCCACTTGTTGCTGGGAATCAACATGTCGCCAATTGCGACCGAGATACCGGCCTGCGTTGCATATTCGTAACCAATGGTTCGAATGGCGTCAGCAAGCAAAACCGTGGTTTTGTTGCCGGCTTCGCGATAGCAGGAGTCGATGAGCTTGGCGAGTGCCTTTTTGGTCATCGGGCGGTTGACGAGTGAGAAATCCAGTTCGTCAGGCACGACTTCATAAAGCAGGACGCGACCGCAGGTGGAATCAATGAGTTTGCCGTTGTGGCGAACCTTGATCGCTGCGTGGAGATCGAGCACGCCGTTGTCGAAGGCCATACGGACTTCTTCAAAGCTTGCGTACAGGCCTTCTTTGACGTTGGCATTTTCGTCTTCAAAGAAGTGACCATGAGCAAATGGGCGCTCAACCGTCATGTAATAGCAACCCAGAACGATATCCTGGGTCGGAATGATGATCGGTCCACCGTGTGCGGGTGACAAGATGTTGTTCGTGCTCAAAAGCAGCACGCGTGCTTCCATCTGCGCTTCAAGCGAGAGTGGAACGTGCACAGCCATCTGGTCACCGTCGAAGTCAGCGTTGTAGGCAACACAGACAAGCGGGTGAATCTGGATAGCTTTACCTTCGATAAGCACGGGCTCGAAAGCCTGGATGCCAAGACGGTGAAGCGTAGGCGCACGGTTCAAAAGTACGGGATGCTCTTTGATGACCTCGTCGAGAACGTCCCAGACTTCGGGGCGTTCTTTTTCGACCATCTTTTTTGCACTTTTGATGGTCGTGACAAAGCCTTTTTCTTCGAGCTTATTATAAATAAACGGCTTGAAGAGCTCGAGCGCCATGCGCTTGGGCAGACCACACTGATGGAGTTTCAGGTTGGGGCCGGCGACGATAACGGAACGACCGGAGTAGTCGACGCGCTTTCCGAGCAAGTTCTGACGGAAACGACCCTGCTTGCCCTTGATCATGTCGGAAAGCGACTTGAGTGGGCGTTTGTTTGGACCAGTGATCGTTTTTCCGCGGCGACCGTTGTCGAACAGAGCGTCGACGGCCTCTTGAAGCATGCGCTTCTCGTTGCGGATAATGATCTCAGGTGCGTGCAACTCGAGCAGGCGCTTGAGACGGTTATTACGGTTGATTACCCGGCGATACAGATCGTTAAGATCGGAGGTCGCAAAGCGGCCGCCGTCCAGAGGAACGAGCGGGCGCAGGTCGGGTGGAAGAACCGGGATAACATCGAGGATCAGCCATTCCGCAAGGTTTTGCGAATCGCGCACGGCTTCGATGATTTTCAGACGCTTGGCAATGCGTTTGCGTTTTGCCTGGCTGGTGGCTTCCTTCATTTCAGCACGGAGCTCGTCCGAGATGCGCTGAATATCAAGGCCCATCAAAAGCTCGCGAATGGCGTCGGCGCCCATACCGGCTTCGAAAACATCGCCGTATTCGTCGAGATACTGCATGTACTTCTGCTCGCTGAGCACTTCGCCCACGGTCAGAGGTGTCATGCCCGGATCGGTAACGATGTAGGCTACGCAGTAGAGAACTTTTTCAAGATCTTTGAGCGTAATGTCGAGCATGTGTCCGATTCGTGAAGGCAAGCTCTTCAAAAACCAGATGTGTGCAGCGGGCGTGGCGAGGTTGATGTGTCCAAGACGTTCGCGACGAACTTTGGACTGAATGACTTCGACACCGCACTTTTCGCACACGACTCCGCGGTGCTTCATGCGCTTGTACTTGCCGCAGATGCACTCGTAATCTTTGACAGGTCCGAAAATTTTGGCGCAAAAAAGGCCATCACGCTCGGGCTTGAAGGTACGGTAGTTGATGGTTTCGGGCTTTTTGACTTCGCCGTGGCTCCATTCCCGAATTTTTTCGGGGCTGGCAATGCTGATGCGAATGGCAGAAAAGCTCAGTGGATCTTTCGGCTTCTCAAAAAAGCTGAATATATCTTTCAAGGTATCCTCCTTGAGGGACGGGTTAGGCGTAAGCGTATCGATGATAACGGTGCAACGGGCCGCTGTTTAAAATTGGCAGCGGCCCGCCAGAGTGCGAATCAGCCAGCGTCTTCCAACAGCTCGACGTTAAGGCACAGTGAATGAAGCTCCTTGATGAGAACGTTGAAGCTCTCCGGGAGGCCTGGATCGAGGGTGAAGTCACCCTTAACGATCGATTCATAGATACGCGTACGACCTTGAACGTCGTCCGATTTGACCGTCAAAAACTCTTGCAGCGTGTAGGCTGCGCCGTAGGCCTCGATGGCCCAGACTTCCATCTCTCCGAGACGCTGACCACCGAATTGCGCCTTACCGCCGAGAGGTTGCTGGGTCACCAGGCTGTAAGGCCCGATGGAACGTGCGTGGATCTTATCGTCAACAAGGTGATCGAGTTTGAGCATGTACATCACTCCAACCGTAACATCTTTGTCGAATGCCTCACCGGTGCGTCCGTCATAGAGGATGCTTCGGCCGCTGGTATCCAGACCGGCACGTTCAAGCATCTTCTCGATTTCAGTTTCCGGTGCGCCATCGAAGACTGGTGTCGCGACGTGAACGCCGGTGCGACAGGTCTTGGCAAATTCGATGACGTTGTGCGCATCGAGTGTATCGATGAGCGCAAGTGTTTCCGGGTTGTCGTAAACTTCCTTGAGGAATTTACGGATGTTTTCCGGATCGGTTGCTTCTTCGACCATTTCAGCAATTCGTTGTCCAACACCACGTGCACCCCATCCAAGATGTGTCTCAAGGATCTGGCCGATGTTCATGCGGCTTGGAACGCCGAGTGGGTTGAGAACGAAGTCAACCGGGGTACCGTCGTCAAGGAATGGCATGTCTTCTTCCGGAAGAATCCGGCTGATGACACCCTTGTTTCCGTGGCGTCCGGCCATTTTATCGCCGACCTGCAACTTGCGTTTAACGGCCACATAAACTTTGACCATTTTGATAACGCCAGGAGGCAGTTCGTCACCCTTGCGAAGTTTTTTGATTTTTTCGCCGTAGTTCATGCGAATAATCAAGATCTGGTCTTCAACGTCGCCGAGGATCTGCATCAACTTGAAGTTGGTGTCTTCTTCGGTGTCGAGGTCTGACCAGTAACGACGCGAGATATCATCAAGGGTTGCGTCGTCGAGTTTGCTGCCTTTTTTGACAAGTGCTCGGCCGGACTCGTCGTTCAGGTTGGACTGAACGGTTTTGTCGAGCAAAAGGCTGCGCATGTTGCGGTACGCTGCGTCACGAAGAATGCGGATTTCGTCGTTCTGATCTTTGATCAGTTTTGCTTCCTCAGCATCTTCGATGGCACGGGTACGATCATCTTTGTCGGTATCTTCACGAATGAAGACCTGAGCGCCGATAACCGTTCCGCTTGTGCCAGGAGGCATGCGAAGAGAAGTGTCGCGAACGTCGCCTGCTTTTTCACCAAAGATCGCGCGAAGAAGTTTTTCTTCAGGCGAAAGCTGGGATTCACCCTTGGGCGTAATCTTACCAACGAGAATATCGTCGGCTTTGACTTCTGCACCGAGGCGGATGATGCCGGTTTCGTCGAGATCGATCAGCGCTTCTTCACCGACGTTTGGAATATCACGCGTGATTTCCTCCGGTCCGAGCTTGGTATCGCGCGCAATACAGTCGTATTCTTCGATGTGAATCGAAGTGTAGAGGTCTTCTTTAACCAGGCGCTCACTGAGAAGGATCGAGTCCTCAAAGTTGTAGCCGCCCCAGGGCATGAAGGCCACGACCATGTTACAGCCGAGTGCAAGTTCGCCGCGTTCGGTCGAAGGACCGTCTGCAATGACTTCGCCTTTTTCAATGCGGTCGCCAACATTTACAATCGGACGCTGATTGATGCACGTGCCCTGATTGGAGCGCGTGAATTTGGTCATCTTGTAGATGTCTGGCTTGACGAAAAGCGCGCCGGGTTCGCCGTCAGGACGAACAACGATTCGTTCTGCGTCAACACTTTCGATAAAGCCGCCGTTGCGTGCAACAGCGGTAACGCCGGAGTCTTTGGCGATGAGGCCTTCGATTCCTGTACCAACAAGAGGCGAGAACGTGCGCAAAAGAGGCACGGCCTGGCGCTGCATGTTGGAACCCATCAATGCACGGTTGGCGTCGTCGTTCTCAAGGAACGGGATCAAACCGGCGCCGATGCTGACGAGCTGATTTGGGCTAACGTCCATCAACGTCACGCGGTCTGCAGGCATGAAGGTCGGCTCACCGGCTTCACGACATGCAACGAGTTCGTTGACGAAGCGTCCATCATCACCGAGTTCGGCGTTAGCCTGCGCGATAATGTTGTTTTCTTCTTCGAGCGCAGAGAAGTAACGGGTTTCTTCGCTCGCAATTCCGTCCGCAACTTTACGGAACGGCGTATCGATGAAGCCAAACTCGTTGATTCGAGCGTAGGTCGAAAGAGAAGCGATCAGACCAATGTTCGGGCCTTCAGGCGTTTCAATCGGGCAGATTCGTCCGTAGTGAGTGACGTGAACGTCACGAACTTCGAAACCTGCGCGGTCACGGGTCAAACCACCGGGTCCGAGCGCAGAGAGTCGACGCTTGTGCGTGACTTCCGAGAGCGGATTGGTCTGATCCATAAACTGCGAGAGCTGACTGGAACCGAAGTATTCCTTGATGACGGCGCTGACCGGTTTTGCATTGATCAGGTCGTCAGGCATCAGGGTTTCGATTTCTTGCGATGAGCTCATGCGCTCTTTGATACCGCGTTCCATGCGAACCAGACCGATGCGGTACTGGTTTTCGAGCAATTCGCCAACGGTACGAACACGACGATTTCCGAGGTGATCGATGTCGTCGATGGAGCCACGACCGTTACGCAATTCGATGAGGTATTTGACGGCTTCGAGAATGTCTTCTTCGCGAAGTGTCTGGATACGCCATGGATCGAGCTGTTCAGCAACTTCGGCCAGTTCGTTGGTGATTTTCTGGCTTTCTTTTGCTGACGTCGCGGCTTCGAGCTGAGCCTGGAGGACGCGCTCACGCTCTTCGAGTGGCTCGACGATGTGACGATGGAATTTGTAGTTGAGCTTGAGACGACCAACGTTGCTCAGGTCGTAGCGCTCGGGGTTGAAGAACAGGTTGTCAAAAAGATTTTGAGCCTGTTCAATCGTCGGCGGATCTCCTGGACGAAGACGCTGATAGATTTCAAGGATACCCTCTTCTGGAGTGGTAATCTTGTCGGCAATCAATGTGTTTCGCAGGTACGGTCCGACGTTTACGTCATCGATAAACAAGACGTTGATCGAGTTGATACCGCGGCTCAAAAGTTCGTCGAGCGTGGCTTCGGTCAGGTCTTCGTTACATTCAACGATGATCTCACCGGTTTCCATGTCGTAGACGTCTTCGGCGGCGACCTTGTCCAGGAGCTCTTCACGCGAAATGGGGATGCGTGTGATTCCGGCTTTGGCCAGGCGACGAATCATGCTGCGGGTGAATTTTTTGCCTTCGCGAACCAGGACGTTTCCTTCGTCGTCCACCACGTCGGCCGAAGCGACCTGACCCTGGAGAACTTCGAGATTCACGACCTTGAAGTAGCTCGTACCTTCGATGAATACGGTTTCCGTATCATAGTAGTAGTTGAGCAGCTCTTCGGTGGAGTAACCCAGTGCGCGCAAAAGTACGGTGACCGGCATTTTGCGTTTGCGGTCGATGCGTACATACAGGATGTCCTTGGCGTCGAATTCAAAATCGAGCCAGGAGCCGCGGTAAGGAATGACGCGTGCCGAGTACAGGAGTTTTCCTGAGGAGTGCGTTTTTCCTTTGTCGTGATCGAAGAACGTACCGGGTGAGCGGTGGAGCTGGCTGACGATAACGCGCTCGGTGCCGTTGATGATGAAAGTTCCCTTATCAGTCATCAGCGGGATGTCGCCGAAGAAGACTTCTTTTTCTTTGAAGTCACGGATGGTGCGCGTGTCGGTTTCTTCATCCACGTCCCAGATAACAAGACGAATGACGACCTTTACCGGAGCGGCATAGGTCGATCCGCGAGCGATACACTCGTCGATGTCGTATTTGGGTTTATCGAGATGATAGCTGACAAACTCCAGCGTTGAGGTTTCGCCGAATCCTTTAATCGGGAAAACACTCTTAAAGACGGCCTGCAGGCCTACGTCTTTACGTTCGTCGAGATCGACGTTGGTTTGAAGAAAATCCTCGTACGATCGCCGCTGAACGTCGATGAGGTTTGGAAACTCGATAATCTTCTTGATCTTTCCGTAGTTCTTCCGGGCACGGAAGTTCGACTTGATCGCTGGACCCATCGTCTCTCCTTGATGTTGCTGCTGTGGTGAGCTTGTATCGCCGCCATCTACTGACCGCTCGTTTCCCCGTATGGAGGGAGTTCACGCGCTCATGGTCATTCAATTGGAGCAAGAACGTGCTGTAACCTGAGCATTCACGACTTTTTTGTAAAAATGGTCGAGAAATTCAGGTTCATTCCCAAATTCTGGGTTTCAGTACGTTCCTAGCGTGTCAGTACGGTCGATGTCGGTAAAAAAACTTGGCATATATAACAAAGCGTTGTGTTTCGCTGTGTATCGATTTTATGTAGAAACGTTAAGAATCTACATGTCGTGCAAGTACAAAAAGGCTCCTACCAAACGAAGGAATTCAATGTATACCCTCGTGGCGGAACCTGACTACGTTTCTGGTCCGGATTATGTATCCGGGCAGCGTTGTTTTTTGTAACTTCCTGCTATCAACCGGTGCTCGCGCTAAAAAATATTGCTGTCTGATACAATTCCTTCTTGAAAAAAAGGAAATCCGGTATAAGGCTGCGCAAGCTAGTGGAGTAAATTTCAGATGTCAATAGAGAAAATGAGTTTGCGCTTTACTTTGTTGCAAATTACATGTCGCTCGTGGAGCCGACGGATAGCCAACCCATATAAGCACCTACATATTCCGGTCAAAGATTCATTTAACAGTCTTATCAGGACGCAAAGATGATCAAGCGCGAAAAAATTGTGGTGATCGGTCGTGGAACGGCGCTGGAGCATGAGATCTGTAATCTGGGCCGATCGCTCGGACATGAGATGGTGAGTGTTTCGCGGATGGGACGTCCTCAGAACAGTGAGCCCTGGGTTGCCGGTATCGAATGGATTGAGCAACCGGACATTATGAGCGTGGACAGTTTTAGCGACGTGCTGACCGACAGCTTCGCGGTCGTATTATGTGATCTTATCGCGAACAATGATTTTCAGGGTGATCGGCAGGTTCGTGCGCAGAACGTGCAAAATACGCAAAATACGCAAAGTCGGATGCAGCAGATAGCCGACGCTGTAGAAAAGGCCGGTGCAGCTAAATTCGTTTGGGTTCGCACAACCGATTGTAGGAAAGGCAGCGATGCCGGATCGGTGTCCGGCGGTGATCAACAGCCGGACTCCGATCTGGTATACTATAAGGAAGCCGAAGATGATCTGTTGTCACGTTCGTTTCGGGCGACGATCTTTCGGCCGACCGTGATTTTCGGCCAGGGGATTGCTATGGATATCGAAGATGGCGGCTTTATTGAGGCTCTGCCACTGGAATTGGTGGCAATGGCGGCCTTGCGGGCTTCGTTGGAACCCGATACAACCGGAATTATGGAGCGCGAGGCTATCGAGTTCTATGGCGATGCAATGATGATTCAATGAGTAATGTACATGAATTGAATAATATACTTGCGCCGATACATCTTTTGTGAAAGAAACTCACGTTCTGGCTAGAGGAGTTATTTACTCCTTGATTGTTCCTAAAGTCAGCACTATGGTGTGCGCCCTTTGGCGCGCTTTGTATCGTATAAGCCGAAAATTACATTAATTTATAGTTGGTGCTGTGTGAATGATTTCGTTCATGCAGCAGAACAAACAACGTTCAACTGGAAAGACAATCGTTATGGCACGTTATAGAGGTCCACGTCTGCGTATTGCCCGCCGTCTCGGGACGGATCTTCCTGGCCTGACGCGAAAGCTTGCTGATAAGCGTCCGTATCCACCCGGACAGCACGGTCAAGGTCGTCAGCGCTTCAGCGAGTACAAAAAACAGCTGTATGAAAAGCAGAAACTTCGCTTTAACTACGGCATTGGAGAGCGTCAGCTCCGTAATCTTTTCGTGGAGGCTTTGCGCTCCAAAGATCCCGCCGGTCTTGTTCTGCTTCGCTTTTTGGAGCAGCGTCTGGACAACGTGGTCTTCCGTCTTGGTCTTGCACCAACGATTCCTGCTGCTCGTCAGCTGATCGTTCATGGTCACTTCCTTGTCGACGGTCGCAAAGTTGACCGCCCAAGCTACCGCGTAGCTCCGGGACAGGAAATCACCGTGCGTTTGCGTAGCCGTGACACCGTCGCGATTCGCGAATCGGTTGCAAACCCTGCACTGCGTCTTCCTGGCTACCTCAGCTTCGATGCAAAAACGTTGACCGGCCGTTGCCTGTCACTTCCTGGCCGTGAAGATGTTCCTCTTCAGGTCGCGGAAAACCTCGTGGTCGAGTACTACTCACCGCGTCTGTAATACGCACGATTTTCGGGTTCGCCCGGTCAGGCGCGATGATGTTCGCTTCTCATGTACGATGTGAGAAGATGTTCATATCATCGCGCCTTTTCTCGTTTTCTGGATAATGGATGCTTTTATGAATGGTAAAAATCTGCTGGTATTGTGTGGATTACTCATCGGATCGAGCGCATGTATGGGTCAGACCAGGCCCGCACCCGATACAAGTCCGTTGCCAGAGGCGGCATCCATTGCTGAGTTTTCGGCGGTTGAGACACGACGTCTGGAGGCGGAACGGCGAAGCGGCGTAATCTTTGAAACCAGCCGCCCCGGTAAACTCTTGATCGATGGTCAGGCTCCTGTCGTAGATCCGATCGATAATAAACCGGTAGAGGCTGAAAAGGCGCCCGAAAAACAGCCAGAATCTGTTCCTTCAGAATCCGGCGATCATGATCGGCAAGATGAGTCGGTTGAAGAAGCGCCGGAGCCGTCTGAATCACACGATTAAGTTGTCTTTGTGAAATGCTATTTGCGCATTTGAATGATTTTTTGAGGCTTGGATATCGTTATGTCGCACGTTCTGTATGAAATCAAAGGAACTATCGCTACGATCACATTGAATCGACCGGAAGTGCGCAATGCATATTCGGATCAGATGGTGATTGAGCTCATCGATGCGGTTGATCGGGCCGAACGCGATGCAAATGTTCGCGTCGTGGTGCTGACGGGCGCAGGTTCCGCATTTTGTGCGGGTGGAGATCTGAAGGCCATGCGCGATCGCACCGGAATGTTTGCCGGAGATCCGGTTGAGTTGCGCAGCGAATATTTACTGGGCCTGCAACGTGTAACGCGTCGATTCAATAGCTTTGAAAAACCGGTCATTGCGGCGGTCAACGGAGCGGCAAT
>JBEBSM010000089.1:0-11714 GCA_040394315.1 Lujinxingia vulgaris | reverse complement strand
ACCTCGAACACATCGACGGACTTGAGCTCCGCGCCCTCTACAGCATCGCCACCGTATTTCTATTTCCCTCACTCTACGAAGGTTTCGGCCTCCCAGCCCTCGAAGCCATGGCCTGCGGCGCACCCGTCGTCACCTCCAACATCGGCGCACCCGCCGAAATCGGCGGCCAGGCCGCCGTCCTCATCGATCCCCACGATGAACCCGCCATCGGCCGCGCCTTAACACGTCTTTTCGACGATCCCTCACACCACGCCGAACGCCGAAACGCCGGATTTAAGCGCGCCCAAGAATTCCAATGGCGCCACACCGCCCAGGCCGCACTCGCTGGCTACGACAAAGTCCTGAACGCCTCCTCAAACACCGGAACCAACTAAAAATGGCCAGAATCTACCTCGACGCCCGCAACATCACCGCAAACCCCGCCGGCGTCGCCCGCTACGCGCGCAGTCTCATCCCCGAACTCGTCCTCCAGGCACCACACCACGAATTCATCGTAATTCGTCACACCTCCAACACCACACCACTCGAAATCCCCGGCCACACACCCCAAAACCCACCCGCCAACCTCCGCGAAGTCGCCATCGATCTCCCCATCGACAACCTCGCCAATTTCCTCCTCGGCCGCCGCGCACTCGCCAAAATCTTCGCCCAAAACGGCCCCGCCGACATCTACCACGACCTCTTCCACATCCTTCCCCGCAACGTCGCCAGCGCAAACCCGCCCAATGAAAAGCCCTGCAAAGTCGTCATCACCCTCCACGACTTCGTCTGGCTCGATCACGCCCGCCAATCCCAGGCCACCTGGCACGCCGCCGCCCTGATCTACGCATTCGCCAAAACCGCAATCCCCTACGCCCTCAAAGTCTCCGATCACGTCATCTCGATTTCCAACCCCACCACAAAACGCGCCGCTGACTGGATCGATCTCCAACGCATCACCACCATCTCCCACGGCGTCGACGAAGTATTCTCCCAACCCACACCACCACCCACCGATATCCTCCCCGGACTCATCGCCCAGAATACGCCCTACATCGTCGCCATCGGAAACCACAAAGAATACAAAAACCTCCGCCTCTTAATTGACGCATTCGCACAAATCCGCGCCCACAACCCACACCTGCCCGCCCACCTCGTCCTCATCGGCGATTGCGAACCACTGTCCGACCACATCACCCGCGCAGGCATCCAAAACCACACCACCCTCACCGGGTTTTTATCCGACGAACAACTCCGCCAGGTCCTCGGCCACGCCCGCGCATTCGTCTTCCCCTCCCTCATCGAAGGCTTCGGCCTCCCCATCCTCGAAGCCATGGCCATGGGCATCCCAACCCTCATCTGCGACCTCGAACCCATGCGCTCAATCGCCGGCGACGCAGCCCTCCGATTCCCCCCCCACGACGCCTCCAAACTCGCCAAAATGCTCCAGCGCGTTCTCCAGGACGACGACCTCCACCAACAACTCGTCGCCAAATCCCGCAGCCGCGCCAGCGAATTCCGATGGCCCCTCACAGCCCAAAAAACACTCACCGTCTACAACCAATTATTGAACTCCTAAAAACACAAGCCCCCGGGGCGAAGGCCGCGCACAACCAACAACCACGCGCCTTTCTCGCCCCGGCATCCTAGATCCCCCCACAAATTCAACCCCAGATTTTCCACACAAAAAACCCTTCCTCAATAACTGAGAAAGGGCTTTTTAATTCATGCGGAAGGGGGGACTCGAACCCCCACGTCGTTTAAAGGACACTGGATCCTTAGTCCAGCGCGTCTACCAATTCCGCCACTTCCGCGTGACTTGTTTCCAGTACCTGACACCTAAAAGTGTCATTCCCTGAAACCGAGATGCTGTATAGGCAATCAATTTCGCTATGTCAACAAAAATCAACACACTGTGTAAAATTATTTCAACACCATAACTCAAACACACAAAAAGCTCTCGACAATCCGCTGCTTTACAACACCCAACGATAAAGCGCCCACCTTTTCTCAAGATGGGCGCTTCATTTGCATTCGACCTGTCAGTCAAACTTCATGCGGTGTTTCTCAATCTACGACACTTATTTACCGCAAACGCCGTTGTTGCAAGTCAACCCACTCGGGCATCCACAGGTGTCCGTGCATGCAATCGGTGCGTTACCCGGATTGGCAGGAGCGTTCTCACAGATACCCTGATCCAGGTTACAAACCTCACCGGTCGAGCAATCCTGGTTACAAGAGCAAGGTGCTTCACATTTACCGGCCGTGCAAATCTCATCACGAGCACACTCGGCCGTGCTACGACACTCAACATTCGGATCTGCCTGGCAATAGCTGCTCTTGCAAACAAAGCCCGTGCCACACTGCGCATCCTTATCACAGGCCTGCTCACACTTCGCTTCGACACACAAATTACCAGCCTTACAGTCCGCGCTGCGACGACACTCAACCGCCTCACACAAACTCGCACGGCAACGCTCGTTCGCTCCACACTCACTATCTTGCTTACACGAGGCCACACACTCGCCGTTTACACACGCACCGCCATCACATTCTGCGTTGAACACACACGAATCATTCTGCGTAACGCAACCGCCGTCGATACAAACCTGATTCGCACGACAATCAGTACGCGTCAGACATTCCGGGCTCGCTGCATCTTCGCACTTGAAGTTACGACATTCTTTACCCGTACCGCACGCCTTATTGCTCGAGCACTCCGCATCTTTCGGACCCGTACAAGAGTTGTTCACACAGCTCTCGCCGACCCGGCAATCATTGGCACGCACACACTCCAGATCTGCACCCGAATTACAGGTTCGAAGCTCTTTGGCATCCTTTTTCGGCAGACACTGCGACGGAACACCGGCCTCATCACTGATATTCACACACTCAAAGCCCGTCGGACACTCATGGTTGTAATCGCAAATACGCGTACAAACCATTTCGCCCTGCTGCGAAACCCGGTCGGAATTCAAGCGAATGCAAAGTGCACCTTCCTCAACACAATCCTGGCTCGTCTCGCAAACCTGACACAGACCACTCACACCCCGATCATCTGTATCCTGACGCTGACAACGATCGTTCACGCAAATATCATTGCCCGTACAATCCAACGCGCTATAGCACTCAACCGGATCGGTATCCGGATAATACGCATTGTCGTCATTGCACACATAATCGCAGCTCGTCTCCCACGTGCACTCGTCCCAACAATCCCACGAGTCACACCAGGTCTGGCAAACTTCGTAATCATAGCAATCGTTGCAGCTTTCGTACTCTGTGCTCTCAGATACGATCAAACAGCCTTGTAAAAACATGGCCATCAACATCATCGAGCCAATACAGTAGAGAAATGTGCGCTTCATAGGAATCTCCTGACAGGGTCAAAGCAAGTTGTTCGTTTATTTAATTTCGCAGCCAAACTCAATCTATCATACGTCGGACGTTACCATATTCCAGCTTATTCAAAGACAATTAAAATGTTTTACCTCAAATCCCATTTCCCCTTAATTCACACAGATTTTACGTCCCAACATTATTTGACTCTCCAACACATGTTTTGCTATGTTCCAGCAGATTTCTACCTGACGGCAAGCCGCCCCAGGTGCGCTATTGTTTCTTCAGAACTTCCCTGAAAAGCCCTATATCCGGCCAAAGGCTTGTTGAATGAATTGGAAACCTAAATATCTTGCTCGCTCCTCTAACTTATACCGACTTATTCTTCTCGTATTTTGCGCCCTATTTATAAGCACGACCCTGGCCTGCGGCGACGAACCCGGCGGTAAGAAAGACGATATTTCCGACGTCGACACCGCCACCCTGACCGTAGATCCCGGCGCTATCAACTTCGATCTGGTCAATATCGGTGAAACCGATCAACGAACCCTGACGATCTCAAACACCGGAAACGGCATTTTGAGAATCCGAAATATCGAACTCATCAAAAGCAAACCCGATAATAGCAACCTGTTCAATCAAATCGGTGATTGGAAACCCCGCGATCTCAAGCCCAATGAGCAATTCGTCCTCACCGTCGAATATGCGCCGCTCGAAGAAAAACCAGACGCCGGCATCATCCGCATTACAAGCAACGATTTGACACGCGGAAAACTCGACATCCCGATTCGTACCGCCCAGCGTCAACCCCAGATCTTCACACCAAGAATCATCAGCTTTGAGCGCGTTGGCCCCGGTACACCCGAATCTCGCGTCGTCATGGTCCAAAACATCGGCCGCGCCGCCCTGAATATTCAGAACATTCTACAAAGCGGACACCAGGCCTTCTCCATGGCCTTCCCGGATCCCACCGCACCGACCGATACCGAAAAAGACACCGATCAATGGCCAACCGTCGTTGAACCCGGCGAAGCCTTTCCATTACGCGTTACCTTTTCTCCCGACGACACCGAGCCTGCCAAAGCAGAAATCGTCTTCTATAGTAACGACGCCAACGAACCCCAATACACAGTCGAACTCCTCGGAAACAGTGGCGCTCCCTGCATCAGCGTAACCGACGAAGACGGCATCAATTTCGGACCTAGCTACATCAGCCGCACTTCGCGACGCGCCATCACGATCACAAACTGCAGCGGCGGCTCCGATCTCATCGTCAGCTCCATCGAACTCGCCAACGATGCCGACGCCAAGTTCAAAGTCCCATCCGAACTACTTCCTGCCGAATTACCCGATGGCCCGCTGACCATTCGCCCGCGCGAATCCGCAAACTTTACCCTCACCTACGATCCCACCGAAGTCGTCGTAGATACAGGCGAGTTGATGATCCGAAGTGATGATCCCAGCAAAATGCTACTCAAAATTCCGGTAACCGGTGAAGGCTCTCTCACAAATTGCCCGACCGCCGTCGCTGAAGCCCGCATCAAAGGCGAAACGCAACAATACACACAAGAACTCAACGCACGCCCGCTCCAGCACATCGAACTCAGCGCCCTCCAAAGCTCCGGCGACGGCGCACTCACCTACGAGTGGGCCCTCCTGTCACGCCCGGCCGGCTCGCAAACCCGCATTCTCCCAAGCACAACCATCACGGAACCCGAACTCTGGCTCGACCTCGCTGGTGACTACGAAATCGAACTCGTCGTCTACGACCCCGAAGGACTCGCCAGTTGCGAGCCCTCCATCGTAAAAATCCACGTCGTCCCCGGAGCAGCGATCCACGTTCAGCTCACCTGGTACGCCAAAGCCGTCCCAAACCCCGAGAAAGACAACCGGGGAACCGACCTCGATCTCCATTACCGTCATCCCCTGGGAAATGCCTGGAACGACGCATTTTATGACATCTACTGGAAAAACAGAGCTCAGAACTGGGGCACCGCAAGTTCACCCAGCATGGCCACCATCGACATCGACGATCAATGGGGCGTCACCACCGAAAACATCAACCACAAAAACCCGATTGCCGGAATGACCTACAAAGTCGGCGTCCATTACTTCATCGACAACGGCTACGGCGATGCCGAAGCTACCGTTCGAATCTACATCGAAGGACAGCTCAAAGCAGAATTTCGCGACAAGCCCATGAAGCATAAGTACTTCTGGGAAATCGCTGGAATCCAATGGCCAACCGGCAACATCCTGACCATCGACAAGATCGGTTGCGACGGAACCTTCCCTGGTTTTGGCAACAATACTTGCCGATGATATAAAACCGCTACATTCCCAATTGAAATCGAAATTATCACCAGGCGCCGCTTCCCCGAAGCGGCGCTTTTTTGTGCATTCTCTTCAAATTTCACCAACCCATTTTCTCGCCAACGTACCCAATCACCATTCTTAGCCCGATTTTACTGGTTAAACGCCGGACAATTTGACTCGTCGTCATATCTTTTGCTATATTCCCTTATTCCTATTACTTGGCGAAATCGCTTGCCGGTAAATATTGAATTTTTTTAGGTATCCCCTGAATACGCTCTGAAATACTGGTCAAAAAGGCGCCCTGAATGATTAAAACAATGAAAAATTTTGAAAGCTCACCTCATTTACGTCGTCTTACGCTCTTCGCCCTGTGCATGATGTTGATCGGCTTTGTATATGCATGTGGTGATGCAACAACCAATGAAGACAACAACCCGGAAGATAAGGGTGGCTTTATCTCCCGAGACACCGGCACGATTTCAGCCTCTCCAGGCTCGATCGATTTTGCTCTCGTCAATGTCGGCGATACCGATCAACGAACGATTAAGATTTCCAATACCGGAAACGGCACGCTCAAGATCTCAAAAATTCAGCTGATCAAAAACGGCGCGGCCAATACCAACAAGTTCAATAAAATCGGTAATTGGGAAGTGCGCGACCTCAAACCAAATGAGGACTTTGAGCTCACCCTCGAATACGCTCCGCTCGAAGAGATTTCCGATACCGGCGTGATCCGCATTGATAGCAACGACTCCAAACGCGGAACGCTCGATATCCCAATTCGAACCGCTCAGCGCCAGCCCCAGATTTTCACGCCCCAGGTTGTTAGCTTTGAGCGCGTCGCTCCGGGAAGCCCGGAGTCACAGGTTATTATCGTTCAAAACATCGGCCGCGCGCCTCTGAATATCGAAGATATTATCCTTACCGGACATCCGGCGTTCTCCTTCAGCTTCCCCAACCCAACCGTTGTGGGCAATGACGAAGAACCCCTCCCCGATGTTGATTCATGGCCCTCTGCTGTCGAGCCCGACGCATCTTTCCCGATTCGTCTCCACTTCGCACCCGTTGACGCCGAACCTGCCACCAGCGATCTGGTATTTTATACCAATGACCCCAACGATCCCGAGTATAAGGTCAAAGTCATCGGCAACAGCGGCACTGCATGCATGGACGTCACCGACGAAAGTGGCATTGCCTTCGGCCCAAGCCCCATCGGACGGACGTCCCGCCGCGCAATCACGATCACCAACTGCAGCCACGGATCTGAACTCGAAATCAGTTCAATCGAGATCAGCAATGACGCCGGCGGAAAATTCACAATCCCCGTCGAGCTTCTTCCAACAGGCCTGCCTGCTGATAAAACCACGCTTCGACCACGTGAATCCACAAACTTCACCATTACCTACGATCCAACCGAAGAAATTGAGGATGCTGGCGAAATTATCATCAAAAGCAACGACCCAATCAAAACGGCACTCAAAATCCCCGTAACCGGCAAAGGCTCGATCTCCGTATGCCCGCTGGCCATCGGCGAAGCACGTCTCGTTTCGACCACCCAATACAAAAGCGAATTGATGGCTCAACCGCTCAACACCATCGAATTTGATGGCTCACGCAGCAGCGGCAACAGCGCCCTCACCTACGAGTGGACCGTTTTGAGTCGCCCGTCCAACTCACAAGCACGCTTTCAGCCTAACAACACCGTAGCCCAACCCAAACTCTGGCTCGACCTGGCTGGCGATTACGAAATTGAACTCGTCGTCTACGACGCTGAAGGCCTCGCAAGCTGCGAATCCTCCATCGTAAAAATTCACGTCGTACCCGGTCAGGAAATTCACATTCAGCTCACCTGGTTCGCACCAGCCGTTCCAAATCCAGTCAAGGGCAACGGTACCGACATGGATCTTCACTATCGTCATCCGCAAGGAACGAAGTGGAACGATCGCACCTATACCGTTTTCTGGAGTAACCGAACTTCCTCCAACTCCTGGGGTTCAACACCCGTGCTTTCAAACAAGGCCACACTCGATATCGACGATCTGTGGGGCGCAACGACTGAGAACATCAACCACGTACAACCCCTCAACGGTTCCTACGAAATCGGCGTTCATTACTACGGCGATAACGGAAAAGGCGGCGCAGACGCATCACTTCGCATTTACGTAAAGGGCGTACTCCGACACGAATTGCTCGACAAACGCATGCAAAAGAAGCAGTTCTGGCGAGCAGGTGCACTTCAATGGCCTAGCGGCGACATGATCTGGATCGACCGAGTCGTCTGCGACACCACACTGGCTGGCTTCGATATCGCAGGCTGCCGCCCATAATTGCTCTCACTGCCCAATCAACGATTGGCTTGACGAACCATTAAATAGTTTCTAACCACCCAGAGGCGCCTTTTTTATAAAGGCGCCTTTTCTTCATCTATCATCCGCACTTTCTGGTCGTTCTGTATTTTCTAAAATAATTGGAGAAATCATGTCTTCTGAACAGGCAATGATTCGCATGCGAATCGGTATGGAACACGCGCACTATGCAGGCAACCTGGTCGACGGTGCATTCATGCTCAAACTATTTGGCGACGTCGCAACCGAACTACTGATCCGCCACGACGGCGACGAAGGACTCTTTCGCGCCTACGATTCCGTTGAATTTTTAGCACCTGTTGAAGCCGGCGATTTCATTGAAGCTGTCGGAACCATTACATCCGTCGGCAATACCAGCCGAAAAATGGAATTCGAAGCACGCAAAGTCATCATCCCACGCCCCGACTTGCCTCACGGAACCGCAGCCGACTTGCTCGAAACCCCAATCGTCGTCTGTCGCGCAACCGGAACCTGCGTCGTTCCCAAGGAGCGTCAACGATGACCGAAAATAACGCCCAGAAGCCACTGATCATCACCGCCGCCATCGTCGGCGCTGAAGTCATGCGCGAACACACCCCACACGTTCCGTACACCCCAACTGAAATCGCCGCCGAAGCCGTCCGTTGCCGCGAAGTAGGCGCAGCCATGGTTCATGTCCACGGCCGCCTTGATGACGGCACACCCACGCAGGACAAGGAAACCTTCGGCCAAATCCTCTCCAAAATCCGTGCACAATCCGACGTACTCGTCCAATTCTCCACCGGCGGCGCCGTCGGCATGAGCGTCGAAGAACGCATCGAAGGACTCGCCCTTTTGCCAGACATGGCAACGCTCACAACCGGAACCGTAAACTTCGGCGAAGACGTTTTCACCAACAGCCTGCCGATGGTCCGAGCAATCGCCCAACGTCTTAAAGAACTGAAGATCCGCCCAGAAATCGAAATTTTCGATACCGGTATGGTCGACACAGCACTCCGTCTGGTCGACGAAGGTCTGCTCGAAGGCCCACTTCATTTCGATTTCGTCCTCGGCGTCGCCGGCGGCATGGGCGCACGACCAGAAAACCTGGACTTTCTCGTATCGATGATCCCCCAGGATAGCACCTGGACCGTCGCCGGAATGGGCCGTCACGAATTGCCACTCGCTTTCCGCGCCATCGAACTTGGCGGGCATGTTCGCGTTGGTCTCGAAGACAACCTCTACGTTTCCCGCGGAAACCTCGCAAAAGGAAGCTGGGAACTGGTCGAAATCATTGCCAATCACGCCGAAAAACATGGCCGCCCACTTGCCGATCCACAAGCAGCTGCGCAAATTTTACGGGTACGTTAACCCCATAAATACAAGAAATATGAGAAAAACAACCGTTTTTTGGTGATTTTCCGTAGAAAACACCGATTACAGACGCTCAACAGCTTGACATCAGATTGAGGCGCCCATATTGTCGCGGCGTCTTGAACTCCGCGCCATCATTGATCCATTTAAGGTTTTATCAGGATTTTTTTGAGCTTGAACGGTGTTTGAGTAACTTTAGATGCTTGGCTTTTTTTTATTGTAACCACTGTCTTGTAAGGGGATACCACCATGACGAAGTCCGAACTGATCAACGCCGTAAATGAGGCCGCTACTGAGAAAGGTATTACGCTCAACAAAAAAGAAACCGGCGAAGTCATCGACGCCCTTTTCGATATCGTCTCCGGAGTTATCCAGGAGACCGAGCGCTTTGCGTATCCGAACTTCGGAACGTTCACCGTAAAACACCGCAAAGCTCGTGAAGGACGCAATCCTCGCAGCGGCGAGACCATCCAGATCGCTGCTTCCAAATCGGTAGCTTTCAAGGCTGCTCCGTCACTTCGTGACCGCATCCAGTAAAAAGAACGCCTGAGTTTACAAAGCTCTAACAAAACAGCCGCCACGGCATTGCTCGTGGCGGCTGTTTTGTGTCAATCGACTCCCCCAATTTGCACACACATCACGCCGACTTCACAAACCGACGAAACACACGTTTTACAATAAACTCAAGTTCCGGCGGCCGAATAACAATCGTCAGGATTCCAATCACACCACAAAAACCGATCCCCATCCCCACAAGCCCGGCGATTTGCCCCAATAGACCATAAGAAATCAACAGCGGTGCAATCAACTTCCCAACACCCCACGCTGCTAATCCCCCGCCTATTGCCAGCACAAGTCCACGCCAGAGTCCCTGACCCACCGGCTTGAGCGGAAGCGTACGTCCCCCCCGCCGATACACGATCGCCGTCACCACAACATTAATCGTGATGCCAAGTGACGTCGCACCGGCCAGTCCCGCCAGACCAAAAAAGTGATCAAACAGATAATATATCGGCAACACACACACCGCCACAACCGTGCCAATTATCATCGGTGTAATTGTATCCTGACGCGCATAAAAGCCTCGCACCATCACCGTCTGCGCACTCCAGGCCATCAACCCAAACGAGAAAAACACCAACAATTCCGCCGTCCCGTCCGCATCGGCCAGACTAAACTCGCCATGACGAAAAACAAGATGCACCAGCGGATACGCTATCGCGATCAACCCAGCCGCACTGATAATCGACAAGAAAATCACGCGCTGCAGGCTTTGCGCAAGCATTTCGCCCATTTCACGCTCATTTCCCTCGTGAAACATCCTGCTCAAATAAGGTAGCGCCGCCTGACCCGCCGCCTGACCAATCACCGCGAACAACACCATCATCAATTTTCGCGAGTTATTTAACCAGGTAATTGCCCCCTGCTCATGCATCGAGCCAAAATACTTCAAAAGCCATTCGTCCACCGTCACCAGACTCACGCCCACCATCAAAGGCAGTGTTAACCACAAAAAGGCCCGGAAATCCGCATCACGCGGTGCAAAGCGAAACTGAAATCGCATCGTTTTTCGCGCCGCCCACAACGGCAACGCCAGCGGTCCAAGAACAGCCCCAATCACCACACCAATCGCAAAGCCCTGAATCCCAAACCAAGGATCGAGCAGCAGCCCGCCCAGAATAATACTTCCATTATAAATCAGCGGCGCTATCGCAGACGGCCAAAAAACCTCGCGCACAAACAACGTCGCCTGCAACAATCCTCCAAGATAAAACGCAATCTGCGCCGGAATAACAATGCGCGTCATCGTCACGGCCATCTGCATTTGCTCGGCATCACTAAATCCAGGATTTAGCAAGCCCACCAACGTCGGCGCAAATACGATTCCCAAAGTGCTGACCAAAATAAGCGCACAGCCCATCGTAGTCGCAACGGTCGAAAACAACCGCCACCCGCCCTCTTCGTCATTGCGTGAAACATACGAAGAAAACAGCGGAATGAACGTAATCGACAACGTACCACCGGCCAAAAAGTAATTCATCAGATCCGGGAGCGTAAACGCCGCGTAATACGCGTCCGTCATCGCACTTGCCCCGTACTGGTTTGCGATAACCGCATCGCGCAAAAAACCCAGTACCCGGCTTAACAAAATACTGACCGCCAAAATCACCGCCGCCAAACCCATTCGCTGGCTAACGCTTCGCGTTACTTCGTTTTTCGACATGCTTTCTTCGTCCGCCTAAATTACTGAATCGCTACAAAAACCGCCTGGACCTCTGTACAACTATTAACCCGCACCTGCATTATGAACTACCCTTCGATCACAAACCGGATCAAAAGTTATTCAGTCTGCCAACCCGAAAAACGACCAAGCAGCATCCC
>JBEBSM010000088.1:0-11755 GCA_040394315.1 Lujinxingia vulgaris | reverse complement strand
CGGACCTGGAATTTGAAATTTTTGAACAAGTACTTGGTTTTAAACTCGACCCAGCGTTCAAGGATTTTTACCGTCCGGCCAGCGGCGTACAATTGCGCTGGATGGACCGCCAATCCGAGGATTTCGATAGCAACAGTTATCAAGGCATCGACCAACGCCGCAGCAGTTATCTTTGTGGAGATTGGGACAACGCGACGGGCATCATCAATATTATCCCGATCCGTGACTCTTTGTTCGACGAGCAAGGCACGTACCGATACCTAAATGAATTCAAACAGTTCGATGCACCTCTCCGCCCGCTGGATATGTTTAGCCCCTTCAATTCGGCCGTTGTTCAGCTCAATGAGCAAACCCCCGACACCATCGTTCGCATAGGCGACGACCACGACGCGACGTTTAGCGACTCCGATGAAATCGATCTGAACGTCTACCTCGAATCCATCCTTCGCCACCGAGGCATGACCAACCCACGCCGGGCGGAGTTTTTCAGCCGA
Organism: Lujinxingia vulgaris; assembly: GCA_040394315.1. Classification (GTDB taxonomy): domain Bacteria; phylum Myxococcota_A; class Bradymonadia; order Bradymonadales; family Bradymonadaceae; genus JACCWM01. Next base: position 11,261 of record JBEBSM010000088.1, on the reverse strand, counting down.
AAAAATTACAACAGCGAATTCCGTAGCCTTGTAATCCCCGCCGACCAACCACGGCCATCCATCGATTCGATTCTTTTGTAAGGCCTCTGATAAACCTCACCCCGCAAATCCCTGCACCCAGTACGGTCGGCCATTGCACGGCGCGTATCCCACGCCCAGCCGCACAAACTCTTTTCTCATAATATTCTTGCGATGATCCGCGCTGTTCATCCACCCGTCATGAACCTGGCCAGCCGTGGTCTGGCCGTGCGCCACGTTCTCGCCGGCCATCATAAATTGCACGCCCTGGGCATCAAAGCGTTCATGAAACGCGCGGCCGTCTTTGGACGTATGCGAAAGATATTGTTGCGCGCACATGTCTTCGGCGTGCAGGCGAGCAGCTTTGCTAAGACGAGCATCGCAAGTAAACGGCGTCAGACGTTTTTTGGCGCGCGCCTGGTTGGCCAGCGTGAGGACTTCGGCGACCATTGGCTTGTTACATTCGGCGCGTAGTTTGGCAGACAACTTTTCGGGCACATTTTCACTGCCGGAGGTGTTAGACTCTGGTGCTCGCACCTGATTGTGACAAGCTGTGACGACTAACGAAACTGCTAGCAACAACAGAACAACGACAAAATGCAGCCTGCGGATTGGTGACGTTTGATTCATATTACGCTCACGACAAAAACCTGAAACTCGCCAAAATACGGACACTTACGAAGATGCTTACACGATAACATGAATGGAGCGCCTGAATGACCGAAATGGATGAAAAAAATGATTCACTGAAAGTTCCCTGTCCGCACTGCAATGCGTTGAACCGCGTTCCTCATGAACGTCTGAAAGACGAGCCGACCTGCGGACGCTGCAAAAAGGAGCTGTTTGCGGGCGCGCCAATTACGTTGGATGTCGATAATTTTCGACGCCACGTCAACGCCGATCTGCCGGTTGTGGTGGATTTCTGGGCGCCCTGGTGTGGCCCCTGCCAGATGATGGCTCCGGCATTTGAGGCGGCGGCCACGCAACTGGAGCCGGCCATGCACCTGGCCAAAGTCGATACCCAGGCGCAGACCACGCTTGGCCAGCGCCACAACATTCGCGGCATCCCAACCCTCATCATGTTTCACCGTGGCCAGGAACTCGCCCGCCACTCCGGGGCGATGAGCCAGGCCGACATCGAGCGCTGGGCCCGCAAGGCCATGCCGGCAATAAAATCTGACTGAGTTTTGTTCCTGAGGGTGTCAATGATTGATGTTCCAGCTACCGCAACGGCTATCTGGAACAAAATATGATTTATAAATGCGCCACATGGGCGAAAGGATGATTCATTATGAAAGTTAATATTGGTATTGAAAAAGACACACGCGAAGACATTGCCAACGCACTCTCCAAAGTACTCGCGGACAGCTACACGACGTATCTGCAGACGCACAATTACCACTGGAACGTAACCGGACCGATGTTCCAGACGCTGCACCTGATGTTCGAAGGTCAGTACACCGAACTGGCGATTGCCGTGGATGATATCGCCGAGCGCGTCCGCCAGCTCGGATTTCCCGCTCCCGGCACGTACAAGCAGTTTCAGGAATTGTCGGTCATCAAAGAAGACGACACAATTCCATCCGCCAACGACATGATTAGCAATTTGTTGGCCAGCAATGAAGCCGTCGCGCGCACGTCACGCGAAGCGTTTACGATCGCCGAAAAAGCCAACGACCAGCCGACCTGCGATTTGCTCACCCAACGCATGCAGGTCCACGAGAAAACCGCCTGGATGTTGCGCAGCATGCTCGAGTAATTTTGTTTGCTCGTAGATGATAGAAGTTAGATAGAAAACAAAAAACCAGGACGCTCAAGCGCCCTGGTTTTTTGTTTTCTAATTATATCTACTTACTCAGCGGACAAAAAACCGCGCAGCGCCTCATCATAACGCTCGAAATCCTCGAATTGCGGCACATGCCCGACGTTATCGAGCTCAACCAGCTTTGAGCCCGGAATCGCCGCCGCAGCCTTGCGTCCGAGCTGCTCATAAAGCCCAAGCGTCGCTGCGACTTCCGGCGACACCAGATGTCGACCGAGCGCCGTTCGGTCGCGCACACCAATGATCAAAAGCGTCGGCACACCTATTTTATCGAATTCATAAAGGACAGGCTGCGTAAAAACCATGTCAAACGTCAGCGCGCCCATCCACGCCATGCGTTTTGCATCCGGCCCGATTTTCCACCCGCCCTGAATCTCAATAAGCTCGTCATACGCGTCATCCCACTTTCCATCGAAATACGCGTGTCGCATGTACTCGCGCACCGTTTCCGGATTGCCCTTCAACTCGGCCTCATACCAGACATCGACTGGCTGATAAGGCACGACCAATTTCCAATCTTCCAACCCGATTGGATTTACAAGCGTCAGCGAGGTTGTGCGCGCCGGAAACATCAACGCAAAACGCGCGCCCAGCATACCACCCATCGAATGACTCACGATGTGCGCATTCTCAACCCCGAGCTTGTCCAACAACCCGGCTGTCTGCGTCGCAAGCTCTTGAAAACTAAACTGAAACGCCACCGGCTTGCTCGACTTTCCAAACCCAATCTGGTCTGGAACAACCACCCGATAGCCTTCGGCAAGCAGTGATTCAATCGTTCGTTTCCAGTACGCACCCGAAAAATTCTTACCATGCAACAACACCACAACCTGCCCGTTTGCAGCGTCAGGCTTCACATCCATATACGCTATTTCCAGCGGCTGACGTTGCGATTCAAACGCAAAAATCTCCACCGGATACGGATATTTATAATTGCTCAACCGCGCATCCAGCCCACCCAACTCGCCTGGTTTCGCCTGCTCGTTTTCAACTTCTACTGCACCCGATTCCTCAACACGATTTGATGAATCGACAGGCTGCGCATCAGAAGCTTTTGGCGCCGAAGCACACGCCGTGAGCATTGTAATCAGTACAATCAACAAACATTTTGCAGAAAACCGCATCATGATATTCCTTATTTATTAGCTCAAAGATTCAAGAATCATCCTCCAATTTCCGACTCTTACGTACCACACAAACGCGGCGAGAACAGCTCACGGCTAGCACCCACCTGATCACATTTCCCCCAAATTCCCCGCAAAACCCCGCGTATTTACTACTCCAAACACTTTTTTGAAAATAATAGGCAACAAAACCACTCGATCTTTCGAAAACAGATCACCAGAAATTCTCTGGTCCACTGACCAAACCATCGAAAGCCGAGGCAGCAATGACCAAAATTACTTCCACCACCAACACCCAATCCGCCACGCCCACCGTTCCCGTCGAGCCCACCGAGCCGGCCACCAAACCCCAGGCGGATATCGCCCCTGCCAAAAAAGAATGCGCGCCCGCATCCACCCCGAAAGACTCCTGGGAAACCGGCAAGGAAGAAAAACCCGAAGGATTTTTCAGTAAGCTTGGCCAGAAGATCGACAAAGTCGTTGACGACGCGGCAACGACCGTCAAGGACGTCGGCAAAACCGTCAAAGAAACCATGGACGACGCTCAGCAAACCGTAAAAAGTGCTGGAGAAACCTTTAAAAAAGCGCACTTTGACGCGATTACCTAGGGAATCGACAACTTTCATAATAAGGTAAACGACTCCGTCGACAACTTCCAAAAAAATGTCGATACCGTTCAGAAAAACGTCAACGAAACCATCGATGTCCTTCAAAACCTGGACGCTAAAACCGTCAAAGACATTATCGTTCAAGACGTTAAATCAACCGGTCAGAGCGTTGTGGATACCGTAAAAGACGTCGCAACCTTTGCCGCTGACACCATCGAGAAACAACAAGAAATCAAAAAGCAACAGCACGAAATCGTATCAAAAGCAGTCGAGCGTGCCTTCGAAAAAGCCCCGGAAATTCTCGAGGCTGCTAAAAACGCAACCGAAAACTTCGTCAAAAACACCGAAGAAGTAATCGAGAAGTACGCGCTTCCCGTCGTGGAAGAAGCTTACAAAGAAATCAGCAGCAACACCCAGGCTTTTCAGGAGAAAATCGAGTTTTATGCCCAGAATCCCCACGAATTAACCCGCGCCGCCTTTCATCTGGAAGGCGAAGTAAAAGACCTCGGTTCAAAGCTCGTCGGTGAACTCGCCATCGTAGCATCAGACGTTATTGCAAAAAATCAGAACGTACTTCGGACCACACTCGATGCAATCACCTCGATTGAGATACCTACGCCACAAGGCCTCATTCTTAATCAAATCAAAAAGCATATTCCTGAAGATACTCTGCTTTATAGCGCCGTTCATTTGGCAAGCCGCGGTCCGCTAGGGCTCATTCAAGACCAATTACAATCACTGGCCAAACAAGTTGGAAATCAAACCATTGATGCCGCTATTCAAGTCAGCAAGAACCCTGAAGGCTTTCGCAACGCAATTGATCTAACAACTCAAATCCAAAACCTGAAACCCGGCGAAGAATTCAAGGCAGGCGTTGATTTTGAAGCAAAGGTATATGCTGAAGTCGGCGGCGAACTTGAAGGAAATGTGGGCTTAAAAGCTACAAGAGATAAGGAAAACCCAAACGAGATTGTTATCACTCTTACCGCCGAAGCCGCTATAAAAGCAGGCGTTGGAGCTTCGGTTCAAGGCCAAGGCGCAAGCGCAGCTGGTGGTGCAAAAGGAGTTGGCGCTTTCGAATTAAAGTTTGACAGTAATGACCCTGAACAAATGAAAGATATGAAGGCCCTGCTCCAATCCTATGGACGTGGCACCCCTTCTCCACTCGCTGTTTCAGTACTCGGGAAATACGTTCAAAACATGGAGATTGAAGCGAGCAAAAGCTTCAAATCAGATTTCAAATTTGCCGACGTGGGTGCCGACGCGAAACTGAAAGGATCTGTGGATCCAAAAACTGGCGAAGCAACCTTGACCGCTTCCTTTGGCGTGGATGCTTCTGTCAAAATGAACGGCTTTTATATGCAGATTCCATCCTCTCTGGTTCCGACAGCAGATGCGACTGCCAATACTGACCCATTATCCAAACAGGTCATGGACGCAATCCTCGGCAAAAACAATGTCGGCATTGATGCTGAAGCAAAAGTATCCCTCGAAGTAGGTCTCGTTTTTGAGCCTGGCAAAGACGCCTCATTAACAAACGTGCAATCCATCTTCCTCGAGGTCAAAGGCGAAGCACATCTAAATGAACGGTCTGCCGAAGGTAAATTTCGCGCGGAAATTCATAACCCCGCCGAACTTGCAAAACTTCTCAACACCGACGTCAAAGATCTAATTCGAGATTTTAAAAACCAGACGCTCACACTCGATGATATTGCTCAACGTGTTTCTACCAGAGGTGCAAGTCTTGATCGCTTCATAAAAATTGATTGTGGTGTAGAAACAAAGAAAAGCGACGGCTTTAAAGTGGACACAAGCATCATCAATTTCGAAGCAAGGACATTCACGCCAACTTCAAGTCATGTATTCATCAAATACCCACCCGAATCCACCACCCAACCCCTCCCCAAAAACGACGCGGCCGCAGCAGAACTTCGTCTGCTCGACCGCGCCATCCGTGCCTAAAACTGCACGCTTCCCCGACCGTTCAACCGTTCAATAGATTAAAAGTCAAATATCGCACGAACCGTCATCACACCCCGGCCCAGATCCTCCCATCATCTTGACCGCCGGGGTGTGACCTTCCTTCTCCCAGACCTGTTCTAAAACATCCAACAGCGAATCCGACGCCTGTGCGCCGGACACGCCGTATTTGCCGTCCAGCAAGAAAAACGGAACGCCGCGCACGCCCACTTCACGCGCCCGTGCAACGTCCGCACGCACACCCGCTGCATGTGCGTCACTTGCCAGAGCCTCGCGAATCGCATCCGCGTCCAGCCCGACCTCAACACCCAGGCCGACCAGCGTTTCATGATCACTTACCAGCGCGCCTTCCGTAAAATACGCCTTCAACAAACGCTCTTTCATCGCGCTCTTCAGCCCTTTTTCATCAGCCAGATGAATCAGTCTGTGCGCATCAAAAGTATTCGCTAACTTCATCGTATCGAATCGAATATCCAGGCCTTCAACCGCACCCGTTGCCGTCAAATGTTCCCCCGCCGCCCGCGCTTTTTCCACACTCATGCCATACTTCGTTGCCAGATGTTCTTCCATCGTTTCATCCACCCTGGCTGGCGAATTCGGATCGAGCTGAAAACTACGCCACGTAATTTCCACATCGTCGCGATGCTCAAACTTCGCCAGAGCCGCTTCCATCCGTCGCTTGCCAACATAGCACCACGGACACGCAATATCCGACCAGATTTCGATTTTCATGATTCATTCCTGTTGTTTTTGAGTGTTGTAAAATTGTGGATAGCTCCAAACACACACCCCTAACCCAACTTTAGGTCAATTTATTTTCGTGAACATATTTTCATTGTTGAAATCCGATGTCCCATGCGTAGGAAACCCACAATGTCACGCTCATTTGTTCGCCTCCGACCCCGCCCACACCAGTTTTACTTCGGCCAGGACCGCATCATCATGGCCACTGCGCCCGACGGTTTCATCCACGAAGACACCGAACAGGGCATTTTCGTTCACGAAACCAGACTCATTTCTCACCACCAGGTCACCATCAACGGAGAGGCTCCAACGACCATTGCGCTCTCCAAGGTCGAAGAACATTCATGGCTCGGATACTACGCCGTCGCGGTGCCAGGCGGCCCCGATCCAACCCCGGACACAGCCCCCGACATGGGCAGCGGCATGATGGAAACGCTGAGCGAATCCACCCTCGAACTGCGCATTTCCCGCTTCGTCGGCTCGAACGTTCACGAGGACTACGACCTCGTCAATTACTCCGAAACCCCCGTCCAATTCAAACTCGCCATCGAACTCGACGCCGACTTCGCAGACCTCATCGAAACCCGCCGGCCACGCGTGCAACGCGGCCTCACCACCCGCAAATTTCTACAGGTCGCCTCCGACGCCTGGGAGCTCGTCTTTAACTACCGCGCCTACCACTACGCCCACGACGCCGGCCACGAATTCGAGCGCGGCCTCAACCTGCGCATCCACAACGCCGACTCCGAACCACGAACCGAAGGCAACAAAATCGTCTTCGACATCACCCTAAAACCCCACGAAACCTGGCACACCTGCTTCGACTATCTACCCGTTCTCGAAGCCGAGCTTTTACCCGAAGACCCCCAATCCATCTACCAGTGCTACGCCTTCGAATCGAGCAACACGCTCATGGACCAGCGCCGCGAGGAATTCCTAAAACGCGCAGCCGCCCTCACAACCAGTCAGCCCTCCACCCTTACCAGCACCGTTAAAGCCGCCACCAACCAGGCCGCCCACGACCTCGTATCCCTTCGCCTGCACGACCTCGACGTTGATTCCAAAAACTGGACCATGGCCGCCGGCCACCCCCAATATGTTGCACTGTTTGGTCGCGACACCCTCACCACCGCCTGGCAGGCCGCCTGGCTCGACACCGGAATGCTCACCGGCACCCTCACCCAACTTGCAGACCTCCAGGGAACGACGGTTGATACCTGGCGAGATGAGGAACCTGGACGGCTTATCCACGAGGCGCATACCGGTCCGCTCGAAATGCTCAGTTACAACCCACGCGAACGCTATTACGGCTCCAACACCACGTCCGCTCTCTATCCCATGGCACTCGCTGCGCTCTGGCACTGGACCGGCGACAAAGAACTCGTCCAAACCTTCATCCCCACAGCCCTGCGCGCCCTCGACTGGCTCGACCGCTACGCAGATCTCGACAACGATGGCCTCTACGAATACTTAACCCGCTCCTCCCAGGGCACCAAACACCAGGCGTGGAAAGACTCCCCAAACGCCATGGTCTACGAAGACGGCACCATCGCTGAGCCACCCATCGCAACCTGCGAAGAACAGGGCTTCGCCTACATGTCCAAATACACCATGGCCGAACTCCTCTGGTCCATCGGCGACCGCGACCTCGCACGCCGCATGTTCAGCGAAGCCGCCGACCTCAAAAACGCCTTCAACGACGCCTTCTGGATGCCCGACGAAAACTTCCTCGCCATGGCGCTTGATCCCGACAAACGCCAGCTTAAATCCATCGCCTCCAACGCCGGACACTGCCTGGCCACCGGCATCATCGAACCCGAAATGGCCCGCCCCATCGCCGACCGCCTGCTCGCGGACGACATGTTCTCCGGCTGGGGCGTGCGCACACTCTCCTCCGAACACCCGTCCTACAACCCCTACAGCTACCACCGAGGCTCCGTCTGGCCCGTCGAAAACGGCACCTTCACCCTTGGATTTTTACGCTACGGCCTCCACGAACACACCGAAAAGCTCACCAAAGCCATTTTCGAATCCACCAACCTCTTCGAATCCAACCGCCTCCCCGAAGTCTTCTCCGGCCACACCCGCGACCAATACCACCCATTCCCCGCATTTTACCCCAACGCCTGCGCCCCCCAGGCATGGTCAGCCTCCGCCATCTTCAGCCTCGTCCAATCCCTCTGCGGATTTTACCCCTACGCACCCCGCAAAATCCTCCTCGTCGACCCACACCTCCCCGAATGGCTCCCCGAAATCCGTCTCACCAACCTCAAAGTCGGCCAGGCCACCGCCACCATCGACTTCTTCCGCCAACCCGACGGCACCAGCGACTACCGCATCCACGACCTCAAAGGCACACTCCACGTCATCCGCCAACCCAGCCCCTGGTCGCTCACCGCAACCACCACCGAACGCATCTCCGACGCTTTTTCGAGCTTCCTACCCCACCACTAAATCCCGCCGCTAAATCCAACCCAAACCCACACCTGCACTGGCCCGGCACCCGTCTCTGAGACAGGTGCCGGACAGCCCTTTATTTTGGTTTCCAATGAGCAAGCCAAAAGCCCGCAAACCCGCGTAGAATGCGCTCCTCAAGGATGTTTGGATTTTGCGAAAGGCGTGATCGGCAGCCCGGCAAGGCTCCGCGCAAAGCGTTAAGACCTTCCGGGCTGCTCGGAAGGCTCTTGCAAACGCAATCATGCTTGCCCGGCTGCCGATCAAGGTTGCTGGCGTTTGCGGGAAGCTTGCCTGGCAGCTAAAGCGACTCTTGCAAATCCCGGCAAGGTCGCCGGGCTGCCCGGCAAGGTCTGCGCAAACGCAATCATGCTTGCCGGGCAGCCAAAGAGGTTGTTTTGAGGTTTTCGCAGAAATCCGAGCAAAAACAAACGTCTCAGAGAAGGGAGCGGACCAGTGTTTATGCCGGCAACCAAGGCTTTTTGCTCGCGGATTACACGTGGCCTTTCCTTCAATCCCTCTCCCACTCCCTATTGTCTAATTCCCCCACAACCCATAACTTCCCCACCAGTTAACGACCCGCAGAAATAACCACAACCAACCCCCGAGCAAGACCAGGTTACAACAACCCCCCAGCAAAATCCTCCTCACAATCCTCACCCTCTCCCTCGCCCTCACCGCCTGCACCGACCTCGATACACAACCCAACACCCACCCTTCCGACACATCCCTCGAAGACACGTCCAACGATGTCTCCAACAACACCCCTGACACCGACAACATCCAAGACACATCCGCCGACACCAACACCGACCAAGACGCCGATACCAACACCGACACCACCCAAGAAACCGACACCAACCTTCCCGACAACCCGGAACTCGCTGGCATCCTCGACGAAACCTTCGCACCCGACGCCCCAACCCCCGGCATCTTCACCGGCCCAACCCATCTCTTAAGCGACGGCAGCACCCTCAACCTCGACACCTCCGGTAACATCCTCGTCGCCGGCCGCGGCCGCCTCATACCCGCAGACCAACCCGCCGACTTCCCCAAAATGTTCACCCTCCGCGTGGATAACAACGGCACACCCGACCCCACATTCGGCAACACGCCCACCATCCCCGGCCTCACCACCCTCCCATTCGGCCCCGAAGCCCAGGACATCGTCGTACTCGCCACCCGACTGCAACCCGACAACAAAACCGTCACCTGCGGCAACATCCGCAGCACCCAGATGGGCCGCGCACAACTCGTCGTCACCCGCCTCAACCCCGACGGCACACCCGACCCAACCTTCGGCAACACACTAGAAAACCCCGGAATCGCCTACTTCGACATCCCCACCGACAAACCCAACAGCCTCTGCTGGGCACTCCACATCCTCGACGACGGCAAAATACTCGCCTCAGGCCAGGTCGGCACCAACTCCACCATGATCCCACTCCTCATGCGCCTCAACCCCGACGGCACCCTCGATTCCACCTTCGGCAACAACCCCGAAACACCCGGAATCACCCTCCACGACATCGCCCCCGACAACACCTGGCTCTACGCCCAACTCCGCGAATTCACCGTACTCCCCAACGGCCAGATACTCGGCCTCATCAACTCAACCGACCTCCAAAAAGGCCACCGAAACGGCTACCTCCTCCGCTTCAACGCCGACGGAACCCTCGACCCAACCTTCGATCTCGTCACGCTTGAGCTACCCGAAAAAGCCAGCCACGAAGTCATCGACTTCACCGTCCACCCCACCACCGGCCAGATCTTCATCACCGGAAAAGTCTTCACCCCCGACCCCGACGTCCCCTTCCAGGCATTCGTCCACGCCCTCACACCCGACGCCCAACCCGACCCACAATTTCCAACCTACATCCTCGCAGATCTCCACGCCGCCACCCGCGCAATCCTCGTTCAACCCGACGGCAAAATCGTCGCCACCGGCTCCTCCATCACCCACTCCAACCCCGCCTTCGAAGCCGGCGACCTACTCGTCATCCGCCTCAACCCCGACGGCCAACTCGACACAAATTTCGCCCAAGACGGCATCTTCACCCACCAAAACCCCAACCTACTCTTCTTCACCGCCCGCGCCCTCCTCGACACCCAGGGCCGCCTCGTCCTCACCGGCTCCACCCCCCTCGACGGCCACCAATCCCCCCGCGGCCACACCTTCATCACCCGCCTGCGCTAATCCCCCACCCAAAAAACAGCCCGCGCGTAGCGCGCTGGCTGTGCTAGCCCCACGTGAAACGTGGGGTGTGACGCTTCAAACCACTCAATCCCCTATACCCGCCACGCACAAATCGTGCGCGATCCCCTATAGCCAACCGCCCACCCTCAATCAAAATCAGCCGACTCCCCTTCCATCCCCCCACCAACCGTCCGAATCGTCCAGATCGCCCGCCCCGACTTGAGCGGCTTTTTGTCGATCACAACCTCCGCCCCCTCATTCTCCGCCATCTGCAAAATCTCGTTCTCATCCGCCTCCGACCCATCACAAAAACC
>JBEBSM010000087.1:0-11762 GCA_040394315.1 Lujinxingia vulgaris | reverse complement strand
CCCCCCCCCCCCCCCCCCCCCCGCCCGCCCCCCCCCCCCCCGCGGGCGGCCCCCACCCCCCCCCCCCCGGGGGCGGGTTGAAAACGGCGCGGTCCTGCGAAGCCTACGGGTGATGCGCGTGGGCCGAACATCGGGTCGGTGAGGATGCGGATGTTGTTGAATTCAAAGAGTAATGCGGAGTGACCGAGCCAGGTGACGCGTAGGCCGGTGGAGGGTGGTGTTTGCCAGATAGGCTGTGGATCAACGGTTGGCAGCGGTGCTGGTGGCGTGCGGAGTTTTTTGCTGTGGAACAAAAACCCGTTGAAGACTTCGAGTTTGTGGCCTTTTTTGAGGCCGGAGCCGACGGGCGCGGTGTTGTGGAAGCGGCCGTCGCGGTATTGGGGCGAAGCGAGTATGCGTTCGCGGCGTGAGGGGGCGCGGGATGGGTCGTCGGACATTGTTGGGATGGCTCGGATAAGTTCAGGTGGGATAGATGGTTTCGCGGCCTGGCGAAAAGATGCCGGGCCGCAAAAATGTATTATTTAGAAGGTGGCGTCGATGCCGCCACTAAAGCCTGCGACGCGCGTGTCTTCTTTGTCGTCCCAGAGCGCTGCGCCGGTGATGCCGAAGTAGGGAGAAAAGGGTATGCCGGACACATTGGAAAGTGGGAGCTTGAGGCCAAGCGTCCAGGTGGCGCCCCAGGTTGTGTCGGGGGTTTGAACCTTGGTTCCGACAGGATCGTCGCCGTAGGAAATATCGACGGCCTTTGCATTGAGAGGCTGGCTGAGAAATCCGCTGACGTTTGCGAAGGGAATCAGGTACGGGTTTTCGTACGCGAGCACAATACCAAGGTCGGGGGCGATAAACTGGCCGCCGGTATGGGTTCCTGCGCCAAATCCTGCGGTCAGGGCGAAATAATTGCCGATCGGTGACCATTTGCCGTTGATACGTGCGCTGCCAATCTGGCCGGCGACATCCTTGTCGTTCGCCTGCGTGGTGTCGATGCCGGTGAGGTTTGCGTCCATACCCACAGAAAGGTTGTAGCCGAGTCCTTGTTTGACGCGCAAAGAAACGGTTGAGGTATGGGGTCCGAAATCGAGCGTCTGGCTGGTTACAAATCCAGCGAGTCGGGTGTCGCCGGAAGGTGTGACGGCGACGGATTCCATCGGAGCGATGTTTGCTGGCGGAGAAAAAACGTGGGCTGTGCATCCTGTTGTGATCACAAGCGTTACACCACCCATCATGCGAACAAACGTGTTGGTCTTCATAGTTACTCCTCGGACGACTGCCTGGCCGGGTAGAAGATAAAAATCACGTACACAGTTCTTATTCAGGCATTCAATTGGTGCAATGGCCAGGCGACATTCATTGATGCTTTTATTCGATGTCGAGGTTGAACTTTTCAAGCAGTCCAGTCAAGCCGGAGCGCGAAAATTTTGCGTTCCGAACCGTGTTTTGCGACGGATCGAGCGAGAAACGCAGGGCCGTGCGGAAGTCTGCGCTTTCGAGATTTGTGCGGAAAAACACGGCATTGCTCAGGTCGCATTCGTCGAAAACCGCGCCGCTCAAATCTGCTTCGGTGAAGTTTGCTTCGTGGATGGCGCAGTCGGTGAATGAGGTTTTCGCCATTTTTTTGCGCAAAAACGAGGTGTAATTCAGGTTGCAGCCTAAAAAGTTCAGGGAAAATGCAAAATTGCTGCAGTTTGTGAAATCTACGCCCATCAATTTGCAGTGGTGAAAATTGACGTGTTGAAGGCGAGTGTTTTCGAATTTTGCCAGGCTGAAATTGCAGGCGATGAACGTGCATTCAATGAATGCGACGTCAGACAGATCGCTGCTGGTGAAGTCGCAGCTATCAAAAGTGCATGAAACCAGCTCTCCGTTGAAGGGTCGGCTGTCGCTAAAATCTTCACGCTCAAAGGCAGCTTGTTCTTGTCGTTGCTTACTCAATGATCTTCCTATCACGTTACGGTTTGTTTTCCGCTCGATCTGCGCGAACGGTGCTTGGGCTCTGCCCCGTCCACCGTTTGAATGCGCGGTGGAAGCTGGCAGGTTGTTGATAGCCTATTTTGTAAGCAATTTCCTGCACAGAAAGCTCGGTATTGAGCAAAAAATCCATGGCGAGTCGTTCCTGCACACTTTCGGTGAGCGCGCGAAAAGTCAGATCGTGCTCTTTGAGTCGTCGCTGAAGGGTGCGAGGTCCGATGCTCATCCGGCGTGCAATCGTGGTTTGCTCAAAGTCCTCGGACAAAATGGCTTTGCGCAGTTCTTCTTGAACCATCTCGATAAAGTTATCGCTCGAACCTTTGCAGGCCGATACGTGTGACTTTTGACTCAGCGCGAGTTGTTCGAGAAATGGACGCGTTTCCGGGACGGCGGCGCGGATTGGGCGATCAAAATCTGCGGAATGAAACACGAGACGACAATCCGGGCTATTGAAGTGAATTTCGCCGCCAAAATACTCTTCGTATTCAGCGCGAAAACGATCGTCAGGCACCATCAAATGTAAGGAATGCACATTCAAGCGAGGTTCGCCGAGCATTTCTCGAAACATATTGAGTCCAAGCGCAAGCGGAAAGACCAGGCGTGATTCGTCGCTTTCCACAAGGTCTTCGTGAAAGAACGGATTTACGACCAGTGAATCGGTTTGCTGATCTGGATCGGATTCCAGACGCACGTGTCCGGGGCGCGACATGGATCGGTAGTGCAAATACATCTGGTGCGCTTGTCGCAAAGAGCTGCAATGTTGGGCGATCTGTCCATCAAGCCCCAATTCTGCAAGCGTTCCATGCGCGCCGAGCATCAATCCGACAGGCTGGCCGGGCCGCTTTTGTTGCAGCGCGCGGAAGATGTCATGCACGGCCCAGTGCGACGCAAAACGCACGGGAACGTCGGATTTTGGTAAGATATTTACGAGTTCTGGCTCATTTTGTTCAAGCCACTTGAGGATCGAACCGATAGGAAAATCGGGGGCTAAATTCATGGACATCCAAGCTCGTTTTTATTGTCGCTTTTGGCAACTCGTTTGTCGCTCAAAGCGCTGTGGTTAATTGAAATTGAAGCGTATTGTCCTTCTCGCTAGACCAAACTTCTTTATGAAATCCTGGAGCTAAGAAACTATGGAGGCTGGAAACAGCCCTCCGTAATTCTCAGAGAAACTGCGCAGAAAAGCTCGATATAAACCCTTGAATTCATGGGGTTTTCGAGCACCTACCTCCTGACGCTGCGGACAGCACCTTTCCGGGCAAAAAATTGTAACATTTCGTTAAAAGTGTGTGCGAAGCGCCCTTTTAAGAAGGCGTGCTAGAAATAGCACCATTGTCGTCATTAAACACGTAAAAATTTCGTCCTTAAAGGGTCCGAACCGCTCAGGAAGAGTGGTTCGAGCCTGATTTTATCAACACTGAATCCGGAGATTCACGTGCATACGGTTGATAGGTTTTTATTTTTTGGTTTCTGGGTCCTGTTGATGGGCTTTCTTTCTACCGGATGTTCGGAGAAAGAAGTGGCGGAATCACGTGGGGAGCTGTCTCAGTCTTGCTTTAACAACGGTTCTTGCAACGCAGAATTGACGTGTGGAGCGGACAAAACATGCCAGGAATGCGCACCGGGGCTTGAGGGCTGTGGCTGCGAGGATTTCTGGCGTTGTGGCGACAGCCTTGTTTGCCAGCGCGATATTTGCGTGTCGTTTGAATGCGACAAACCGGGCGCGCTTGGTTGCGCGTGCGATGCTGGCAAAACCTGTGACGGCGGGCTGACATGCAGTCCAAACGGTCAGTGTCTGGAGTGCTCAAGCGATCTGGCGGGCTGTCCTTGCAGCGATGCGGGAACGTGTGGCAGCGGACTGGTTTGCAACAATTCACAAACCTGCGAGCGCGATCCGGCGCTGGGAACTCGCCTGGTTGATCAGTGCTATTCGCCCTGTCGCGGTGACGTGATCGGTGAGGATGGCACGCGTCGTCATTGTAATTCCGACGGCCTGATGACGGGTTGCGTTGGCGACACCGAGTGCGTGCAGGGATCTTGTGTGCCGCAGGGCCAGGGACCGCGCACGTGTAGCACGGAAACCGAATGTCCGGAGTTTCAGACCTGTGAATTCGGCCAGTGCTATTCGACGTGTCAGGGCAATAACGATTGCGGCGGCGGCGCTGTTTGTCACAAGCACGTTTGTCGCCAGCCCTGCTCGGCTTCAGGCGCTGCGTGCGTGCAGGGAAATTACTGTCATCTGGTCGACGGCGTTGCTGGATATTGCATGCCGCTGGGACCGGACGACGAAAATTCCGGCACGACTTCTGTGAATGGACCAACGGTTTATGCAGAGCTTTCCACGTCACAATCGCACTTTGGTTTTGATGCGGCACGCGGGCAAAACACGGCGCGACTGACCAACGAAGGACGTTTCACGGAAACCTTCATCGTGCGCAAACAGCGTCATGTGAAGAATCCGGACGAAGCAGGCAGCACCGATCTGTCGAACCAGGAAGTCGTGGTTCACGGTGCCGGCGAAGTTCTTCCCTGGATTGAACTGAGCGTTGATAACGGCGCTGCAAGCACCGAATCGGAGCTGAAAATCACGCTCGATCCGGGCAAAACCGCCGTTTTGAATATTCTTGTCAAGAAAGGCAGCGCGCCAGAGCGTTGGGAAGGCGAAATTGCAATCATTGCCGCCGAAGACCACGCGAAAATGGCTCCCAAGCTGTTGTTTTTGAACGCAAAAGGTTCGCCATCCGGTCGCTGGTCGGGAACCGCCTATTATTTCACGAGCTTTGGAACCAATGGCCTGGCCGATTGGACGGCTGACAAAACAGGTGTGCGCACGGAAACGGTCGGAAACGCGTTCGTGCAGCAGTGGCGCAAGTTTTTGGACAGTCAGAAAACCGGCCAACCAGTTGCGTACACCCGTTTTCAGGAAGTCGTGCAGGCTACGATCACCGAATCGTGGGACTGGCCTTCAGTGAAAACGATTTGTCCGCCGGGTGAACTTGGCGACACCGCGATCTGTTATTTGTCGGGCGTTTCCCAGGGCTTTCAGTATTACACGCAATCCCCGGGCACCAATCCGGTGCCGAGCGGTGTGACTGAATTGCCGATCGCGCTGAACCTGCAATTAGATCCGAAAGGCAACTCCAAGCAGCTCATCGGGCGCATTGATTCCGGTAGCTCGCTGCACTATCCGGGAAATCCGCAGATCCGCATGGCGTTTTCGGCCGAACCGACCACCTGTCCAAACCAGGGTATTTCGGGCAAGAGCACGTGTGCCGTTCCGATGGAGCAGATGGCTTCGACGGTAATTATTTCTGGTCGCAAAGGTTTGCAAAGCGCGTCCGACAATTGCACATCCGCAAGCAACGGCCGCACGTTTGTGAAGGCAGAATATCCGTGGCTTGTGCCAGGATTCTTGCGTGCAACGACGTTTGATTCCAGTCTGCAATCGCACTTCAAGTATGAATGTCGCGGCGAGAAATATCCGTATGGTCCTGGCGAGTCGTGCGTGGGCGGCAATTGTCGTCCGGTCGAAAACGGCGGAACGACCACGGAAGAAGCTGCCTTGAACGCGCTTTTGTCGCAGGCCAATCCGGTTGCTGACGGTTTGCAACGCGTGCGTCGTCTGGAGCTTGTCGATGGTGCAATTATCGACGGCAGCAAGATGATGGTGATCTTCAAGGAAACGCTGGAATCGTTCATGGGCGAGGACGGCGCGTCGGGCGTGGATTTCGAGGTGTATGGTTTCATGATTTTGAACCGCACCGAGACGGGCGTAGCGAACAACGATTACGCGGGCGTCGATCTCGAAAACGCTGCACCGGTAAAAGCCAGCGAAGCATCGATGACCTATCAGTGCTCGGCTGATTTCGTGAAGATGGTCGACAACACCGGCAAGAAATTCGATGCCTTGAGTGCTGGACAGATCAAAGATCTGGCCAACATCATGCTCGATGGACGCGTGCAAACGGCTGACATCTCCTCGATGCTCCTTGCGGACAATACCTGGAATAGCTCGTCGCAAAATTCCAACGGAGAAAAGACGCACTATCTGTGCAAATACCAGGTCGTTGAGCCGGGCGAAAAAGAAAGCGATCCATCCACGCGCAAAATTTACGGTGTCTTCAATCAGGGCTTCAACGCCGAAGATTCGTATTGTCCGGAAGATGCTGAGATCACGTTCTTTACACTGAACAACGTGAAAAACTCCGAAGTCCGTGCACTTCCCTGCCAGAAAGACAGCAGTTGCCACAACCTGTTTAATCAGTGGACCAGTGGAGCGCGTGAGTATCAGGAATTCGGTTCAAATCGCGTAAAAATCGGCGATGTTCTCCGCACCGAACCGTACTTCGAATGCCAGAACAACAGCGCGCTGGAATGCTCGGGCAATCGTTATGAGCTGCGCGAAGACAAGAATTTCTACATGCAATCCGAGCAGCTTCTGTTTATGAAGCCTATCGAAAGCGAGATCAGCGAAGCGTTCCGTTTCCGCACGCAGTTCCTGAGCCGCGACAACACCGCGCTTGGTTTTGCACCGGATATTTGTGCACCGAACGCGAAAACCACGCCATTTTGCTACGATCCGGCCAAGATCGAAGAAATTCGTGACCGTGTTGACTGTATGGTCAGCATTTACACGCAAAAACGTAGCGCGCTGGGCACGTTGGCTCCCGGCAGTATGATGGAAAAAGTGCGCAATTACCTGCGCAAGAACTTCTCGGAAGAGATCCATTATCACATCAATGGCAATCCAAATTCGGCAGCCTGTACCCCCGGTGCAAATGCTCCGTGGTGTGAACCGGTCAGTCGCATGGGCTTTGAGCGTCTGTACTCAGAGCTGTTGATCATGCTCGGCGATGAAGCGTACACCGAAGCGTTCGCGTCGCGTTTTGACCTGGCGCAAAGCCGTGGTCGCACCTTCTATGGCCAGAAATTCGAAGGCGAAAGCCAGGGGATCAATCTCTCCGGCGGCGTCGGTGCAGAGATGTTCAATCTGTACAAGGCCGTTCAATACCATCAGTTGGTGCTCGATCGTTTCTATGCCTTGAGCAAGGGCATTCATTACAGCTTGAGCCAGGACCTGGGCGGTTCGACCAATCGTCAGCAAGAATCGTTTATTACGCCCAAGATGGTGACGTTGTACTTCGATCGTTTGATCAAATCATCCACCCAAAAAGCGCGCGCTTACAACGAGATTTCCAAGCACTACGTGCAGTTGAATCGCCCGATGCTTGCGCGTCGCGTGATCGAGCGCGGCTACGTTTCGGCCTACCTCGAATCGATCATCTTCTCGCGCTTGATGGACAGCTTCGGCACCGTTACGCGACCGGAAGATCTGCCACAGATTTCGCAGGTCCTGCAGCGCTCACAAACCAGTTACAAGGTTGCGTTGCTCGATATGCGCACCGCACATCGTGAGATTTCTGACGACCGCATGCTCTTTGGTTTTGCTCCCGATTACATTCCCTTCCCTGTCCTGGGTATTCTCGATGCAAACGCGTTTGAACGCGCAATCGGCCTTGCCGAGCAACGTTCGGGCGTGGCCGGTACCAAGGAAGTGCTGGCGCTGACTTCGCAGCAATCCAAAAAAACCGGCATGGCGCAGTTCCAGAGTGAGCTCAACGCGATCTCGAACAACTATGAAGGCGAGCTTCAGGAATTGTGCGGTTCGGTGAAGGGAAGCGATGGGATGTTGTATCCGGCAATCCCGAAATACGTCGAATTCTTCAAGGATGCCGGCGTGCTGGGCGCGCTTGGTGGCGACAACGAAAACATGCGCTTTATGCGTCAACTGATCTATCAAGATCCGTGCGGACGCTTTGGAACGGGCTCTTATTTCAAGGCCCAGCAGGCCGCGAGCGTGGCTGAGCTTGAGTATCAGGTGGAGCGTCAGAAATGGAAAAACATCATGACGGCTATCGATCTGGCCAACGAGCGCGTGTCTGGCTTTTGTGGACTTGATTTCGACTTCACCAAGAACGTGGAATTCCAGGGTATTGACGGTCAAATGGGATCGCTGGCCGCAAAAATCGCGCATGCCGAAGACCATATCGATAAAACGGATCGAATCGTGGCCGCGACGCTCGATTCCATTGACGCCGCAGCAGAATGTGTCACGGCTGCAGCTTCTGCATCGGCCGACTTCACCGGTGTCTCTCGAGGCATTGCGTTGGCCGCCTGTTCAATCAACACCGCAGCGACCGCACTCGCCCACACGACAGCGACCATCGAGATCGAAAAACGCAAGAAGACAATCCGTGAAGACAACAAGGCTCTCATTGAGCTGGAAGGTGACATGGATCGATTCATGCGCGAGTGGGAACACGAGATGCAATGCGAAATCGCAAAGGTCGATCTTGCCGAAACCATTGGTAACCTGACCGCACAGATCCTCACGCAGAAAATCGAGCTTCAAAAAGCGATGCTCAACATCGAAATGGCGCGCGCCGAAATCCACGGCACCTACGCTCGCGTCCAGCGTTTGATCGCCGAATACCGTGAAACCGAAAACCTGGCGATCAACCTCACCGCGGCCGAAAACGATCCGAACGTTCGGATCTACAAAAACGACGCCGTGCTCACCTCCGATCGTACGTTCCAATCCGCGCTCGAAGCGACTTACAAGGCCACCAAGGTGTTTGAATATTACACCGGCCAGAGCTACGCCGCGCTCGATAAGCTGTTTTTGGTTCGCACCGTAACGTTTGGCGACTACAGCCTGGAAAGTTATCTGGCCGAGCTGCAGGACGCTTATATCGAGTTCCAGGAAAGCTTCGGCGTGCCCGACACACGCGTGATGATCGTGTCGGTACGCGACGATATCTTCCAGGCGCTCTTGTATAACGAAGAAGGAATGGCCAGCTCACAGCAGTCACGTGACGAGGATTTCCGACGCATGTTGACCGACGCAAGCCGCCTCAACGACAAGGGCTACATCAGCATCCCGTTCGCCACAGCGCTCTCGCAAACCTCGCCGCTCACGCATAATCACAAGATTACGAAGATGCAGGCCGAGTTTGTGTACGCCGGCGAAACCGACGCACTTGCCAGATTGTACGTGCGCCAAAAAGGCACGGGCATCGTGCGGACCGCCGATAGCAACCGCAACATGTACCGATTCCCGGAGCGAACGGCTGTTATCAACCCGTTCTACAACGGTCGCGTACGCCAGATGTCGGCTGAAAGCGTGCGCAGCGACGAGCTCGATCAGGATATTTACAAGACCCTTCGCTTCCGCGATCTGCCGCTTGTGAACACGTCCTGGGAAATGGTGCTCAACCTGCGAAACGAACAGGTGAACATGGATATCGTGCCGGAAAACCTCAAGGATATCCGTCTGTACGTCTACTACACCGACTTTACCAACATGAACTAAGCGCCCAAAAACAGTGCGTGTGCGCAGCGATAAAACGCTGCGCACACGCACTTTTGCATTTCGAATTAGAACGAATTTTTTCGTGGAGAAAATACGATGTTTAGAAACAAGATTATGCGCCACGCCTGGGCGCTTTTGCTCGTTCTGGCGGTCTCGGGTTGCTCGGACGAACCGACGAGCTCGCAAACCGTTAAGACCTGTGAGCAGGCCGATTGCGCTTCGCAAAACCGCACATGTACGCCCGCCAGCACCGGCGCAACCTGCGATGCTTGTCTGGACGGTTTTGCGCTCACGGGCAACGAATGCGTGCCCGCACAAAGTTGCGCCGACCTGAATTGTACCGCCGAAAACCGCGTGTGTACGGAAGCCGCCAACGGCGCCAATGCAGCCTGTTCGACCTGTCGCCCCGGATACTTTCAGAGCGTGAGCGGAACCTGTCTGGAAGACGGAACGGCGGTCTGCAAAATCGGAGATCCGAACAGTATCGTCGATGATTGCCATCGTCGCGAAAACCGTGGCTGCGAAGAAAGCGAAACCGGCGCCGCGTGCACCGGCGGTTGTCTGCCAGGCTTTAAGCTCGAAGACGCAAACGATACCGCCAGCCGTTGTATCGCGATTTTGACCTGTCTTGAGGTCGAACAAACCTGCGACGGCGTGTGTATCCCACACGAAAACGCGGACGCCGAATGCGTTGCAAACCCTTGCGGCGACGGCAAAGCCTACGTCCCCGGTGCACAGGGCGAAAACACCTGCGTGAGCTGTAATTTTGAAGGCCTGACGGGCTGCACGACCCAGAATTTACCCAAGGCTTCGGGCGACGACGTGTGCGTCTGCGTCACCGAGCCGGGCTACTTCTGGAACCCGAACCGCTTCCCGGTCGCCGGCCCCGAGTTGTGCGACAAGGACGAAGACGGCTGGGTTGATCAGCGCGCTGCCACGTTTTTTAGCGATCCGACAGGCGATCCAACCCTGCGAAAAGCCGCCAGTTGTAATTTCCAGGTCATCGACCGTTTTGTTCTGAAAAACGACATCACCGGCGACGACGATCGCGAAGTGCTCATCTCCGAAATCACCGGCCAGACGCCTGCGACCGTGATCTTGCAGGAATCGTTTCGCAACGACGATCCCGTCTTGTTGAAAAACGCCTACAACGCCGGCGAATTGATGATGCTGAACGGCGTGCAGCAATTGCCGGCGGCCTCCCTGAACTCGTTGACGAAAATCTGCGGCGACCTCAAATCCGACTTCAACGACAACGGAATCAGTGACCTGAGCGAGTTCCAACCCGCAGGCGTTGCAAGCGATGCCGGCGAGATATTTAAGCGCATGAGTTACTTCATGATGCTGGCGGATGGTCGTTTTGAACCGTCCGGCACACCCGGAAAACCCGGCAGTTACGTCATCACGGAACGCTCGCGCGGCAACAAACTTGCGCTTCGCTACGAAAGCACCAGCGGTGATTTCTGGAAGAGCTGCCCACGTTTTCCAGACGCCATCCATGCAGACCGCACCGTTGTAACCAAGACCGGAACGGACTTCGCGCGCTACAGCACGCCGCCCGCAGAACACCGCATCCGCGACACCGGCGACTGGCAGGGACTCAACCACAACAGTCAGTTCAAGTGCCTGAATATCGTGGCCACCGAGCCAACCGACAACGCCGACAAAGGCCCGCACGTCGTGCTGCGCAGCAAATTGGAGAGCGACAAAGCCTACACGCTCAACACCTGCACGGTCACCGGCGAAACGCCCGCCGTGGGCGGTCCCAACCCAACCACGCTCGAATTTAGTTGCTCACCAACCACACCAACCGTCGGAATTCACTGGGCGGCCGTCAATTATATCGCCGGCCCCTACAGTGATCCGGCGCACACCGGCAGCTCAAATTACGTGTACCAACGTGGCTGCGCCGATATGTGCGAAACCTGGCGCGCTCCCGCCTGTGCCGGCGCAACCAACGCCGCGACCAACGACGCCGGCAAGTGCTTCGCCGAAAAGGAAGACTTCGGCAAACGCTTTTGCGGCTGCAGCCTGACCTACGGCGGCAAGCAATGCGACAACGGCTGCGCCTCGATGGACAAGGTCATGGTCAGCCCACTTTTGCTTGAAAACCCAACCCTTCGCGCCGGCCAGTACTGGATGTGCGGCGGCGTCAGCGGCAGCTTCATGGAGCAACCGTTTGTCGAAGACGAGCTTGATCCAGAAGACGGCTACCGCGCACGCGGCGTTATTTCGATCGACGGCGCGCACGGCACCTCGCTGCTGGAGAATGTCTGTGATCCGGCCAACCCGACCTGCAAATCGTACACCGTGCGATAATTCTGCGTTTATCAAACCATTCAAATAAAGATGTTTCACCAGCTATGAGATTACGACCATGACAGGACCGACCAGGCAAACCTGGTGTGCTCGCGTAGGCTCCGTG
>JBEBSM010000086.1:0-11787 GCA_040394315.1 Lujinxingia vulgaris | reverse complement strand
AGTATGTTTTCCAGTAGGAGCGCGCGTCATCAATAATGCCTTCGGCTTTGTTGATGTAGATCGGGTGGAACTGGTAGCCGATCATGTGCTGCGGATCGACTTTGCCTTCGAAGAACTCTTGGAGCGCTTCTTTGCTCTGGTGTGAGACGGACATGTAACCGCCGTCGATGCTGCGCAGTGCGAAGCCTTCGGGAAGGTTGCCACGGAAATTGTTGAAGAATGCGTTGGTGCCTTCGTCATCGACCATCTGAAAGCGCAACTGCGCGGTCTGGCCAATCAGGCGCTTTGCACGCTCGCCGTCTTCTTCGCGAAGACCGGGAAGCTGAACGACGATGTCGCTTGCGCCCTGACGGGTGATGCTTGGCTCGGAAACACCCAGGGAGTCAATGCGTGAGCGGATGGTTTCAACGGCCTGCGTAATGGCAAAACCTTTGGTTTCGTCGATGTACGCGCGGTCCATTTCCAGACGCAGACCGGCACGACCCATGTCGATGCGGTTCAGGCTTGGAAAGAAGTCCATGAATTCGTTGGTAACGACGGCCTTTTTCTCCGGATCTGCGAAGTTCAGATCGAAGTACAGCTCACCTTTGGGCTGAACGACGGTGACTTCGGTTCCTGGGGATTCGGTTTCGATGCGCGTTTTGACGTCAATCGCCATGCGCTCGAGTCGATCCAGAACGGCGCGATCAACATAGACGTGATACTGAAGCAGCATCCCGCCTTGAAGGTCCAAACCGAGCGTAATTGGCTGAAAACGTTTCCACGTGGTTTGTCCCTTCGCGTCTTTGCCCACGAAGATACTGGCGATGGTCCCTGAGGCATCACTTTCACCGTCAAGCTTTCCATCGCTCCAGTCGATGGCGGTTGGTGCGAGGACGTACAGGGCTATCAATAATGCCAGGGCGATCGCGCCCCATCGATACAAAGTGCTACTCATAGAACCGGAACTCCGCTCAGATGATGCTTCTCACAACTTGCAGGGCCGTCGTTTGGGCACTGCAAGGTGAATCACAAACCAGCATGCTGCCAGTAAAAAAGGGGACAAGTGCAATTGGTAAATTACCAGGCGCTGTCTTCTTCGGCAGAATCATTTTTATCACTATCTTTTTTGTTCTTTTTTTCTTTTTTCACAGACTTGTCATCCATTTCGATGACAGCGTCTTCTTTTTTCGCATCTTTTGCTTTGGCGTCTTTGGTTTCGACAGTGGTCAGCGCTGCTTGCGCAGGCTGAACTTGCTGACGAGCAACGCGAACGCGTGTTCCACGGCTGATTTCAATCATCAGTGTGGCATCTTCGATCCCGACGACTTTTCCAAACAAACCGCCATTGGTGACGACTTCGTCGCCAACCTTCAAAGCATTCAAGAACGCTTTGTGTTGCTGGGCCTGTTTTGCCTGAGGGCGAATGACGAGGAACCAGAAAATAAAGAAAATAAGAACCAGAGGAAGCATCGAGGTGATGATGCTGCCATTGGGAGCGGCTGCCTGAGCCACAATCCAGGGTGTGTACATCGTGTATTTTACTCCTGCTCGCTTCGAAGGCGAACATTACTTCAGTTGCGCGGGCATTATGCATGCGAATAAAGCGACCCGCAGGCGGTAATTAACAAAATGGTGCGTGGTTTTCATTCAATTCTTAGGAACAAAAACTTTATTACAAGACCGCAGTGCAATAGCAACCTTACCTGCTGCGGTCAAGATGGAACCGGAAGGCACAAGCAACGTTGTTATCATGACAAAAAGTTCATCCCGCTTCGGACTCCTGGTGATGGTAATAGTCTTTGCGGAAGGCTTCGAAGCGTCCGGCGAGAATTGCTTCGCGTGCCTGGCCGACAAGATGCAGGAAATAATGCAGATTGTGGATGGTGCAAAGTTGTGCGGCGAGCATTTCCTGGGCTTTGTAGAGATGGCGGATGTAGGAGCGGGTGTAGTTTTGGCAGGTGTAGCAGGAGCAGCTTTCGTCGAGTGGACGCAGATCTTGTGCAAAGTTCGCGTTTCGGATGACGATTGCGCCTTTGCTGGTGAAACACTGGCCGTTGCGCGCGTTGCGGGTGGGAATGACGCAATCAAACATGTCGATTCCGCGTGCGATGCACTCGATGAGATCGTTGGGTTTACCGACGCCCATTAAGTAGCGCGGTTTGTCGACCGGCATGAGCGGTGTGGTGAATTCAACGGTGTCGTACATTGCCGGAATGGCTTCGCCAACGCTCAAACCACCAATGGCAAGGCCTTCGAAGGGCAAGTCGGCCAGTTCTTCGGCGTGTTGGCGGCGTAAATGTTCGTGGATTCCGCCCTGCAAAATGCCGAAAAGCGAGCAATCGTCGCGGCGTCTGGCGAGTAGGCAGCGCTTTTCCCAGCGAGTGGTGCGGGCCATGCTTTCGAGCAGGTATTGCTCACTTGCGCCGGCCGGTGGGCATTCGTCGAAGGCCATCACGATGTCGCTGCCGAGTGTTTCCTGGATTTCGACGACTTTTTCGGGCGAGAAAAAGTGGCGCGCGCCGGTGATGTGATCCTGAAATTCGACGCCGTCCTCGCGGATCTTGCGCAGGTCTTTGAGGCTAAATACCTGGTATCCGCCGGAATCGGTGAGGATGGGGCGTTTCCAGTTCCTCATTTTATGCAAACCGCCGTGGAGTTTGATGACTTCCAGGCCGGGGCGCAAATACAGATGGTAGGTGTTTCCTAAAATGATCTGGGCGCCGACTTTGTCGACGAGATCGTCAGGTGTGATGCCTTTTACGGTGCCCTGTGTGCCGACGGGCATGAAAATGGGCGTTTGGATGGTGCCGTTGCGTGTTTTCATCACGCCGGCGCGAGCTGCGCCATCGGTGGCGACAACATCGAACGAGAAACTTGAACAGGTCGTTACATCGCCTGCGTTCATAAGCGGTTCCGGTGATTGAGTCGTTATAGAATTAAGTGGAATTAGAGGATCAAGGAGCTGTCGCCGTAGCTGTAGAATCGGTAGCCGTGCGCGATCGCGTCGGCGTAGATTTTGCGCATGAAATCGTAGCCTGCGAAACCTGCGACGAGCGCGAGCAGGGTAGATCGTGGGAGATGAAAGTTCGTGATCAGACCGTCGCAGACCTGGAAGGGCGCGCCGGGATACAAAAAGATGTCGGTCTTGCGATGGCCGGGGGCGAAGGATTTGGCGAGTTGTGCTTCGGCTTCGAGGGCGCGCGCGCTGGTTGTTCCGACGGCGATTACGCGGCCACCACGGGCTCGCGTGCGCTCGATGGCGGCGCCCAGAACGTCGTCGACGACATAATCTTCGGTATGCATTTCGTGTTCGGAAAGTCGGTCGGCGGTGACGGGTTTAAAAGTGCCGGGGCCGACTTTCAGGGTGATAAACGCGTGCTCGACGCCGTTATTGGTGAGTTGTTCGAGCATGGGCTGGGTGAAATGTAGTCCGGCCGTGGGCGCGGCGATTGCGCCGTCGGCTGCAGCATAAACCGTTTGATAACGCGTTTCATCAAGTGCTTGCCAGCTTACGTCGGGCTGCGTGTGCTGTCGTTTGTGGACAATATAAGGAGGGAGCGGCATTTCTCCGCATAAATCGAGCAGTTCAAGTGGTGAGCCGGGCCAGGCGATGCGAACTTCGGCAAAACCTGGCGAGCAGGTTTCGACGATGAATTCGAAATCGGTGTGGGCGGTGGTGCTTCGCAATGATTGTCCGATGCGCAGAGGCTTGGACGTTTTGGTCATGCACGAAAAACGCACGATGCCATCGGGTGGCAGATCGGTAAATCGCGTGGGTCCGGCGGGAGAAACGACGTCGAGAACAAGTAATTCTACGCGGCCGCCGGTGGATTTTTGCGTCTGGATCCGGCCGCGAATGACGCGCGTGTTGTTGAACACGAGTAAATCGCCCGGTTGTAGGAACGAGGGCAGATCCGAAAACGAGTGGTGTGAGCAAGTGTTCGATGCGCGTTGAGCCACCAACAGACGGGCTTGTTCGCGTTTGCTGGCAGGTTCTGCAGCGATCAACGCGTCATCAAGTTCGTAGGCGTAGGCGTCGACGCAATCATATTCGGGCTGAATGGGCCATTTCACAATAGGATCTCTTTATAAGACAGTGGATACGCACGAGCGCGCCGGTCTCTATTACTCAAAAGGTTTTGGACATCCAAGCGGAAATGGTATATTCGTTGCATCCCAGCTTGATCTGGATCACCTATACAATATTTTTTCCTTTCGTACGCGTGTTGCTATGACAAGCTTCGATGACACTAATGAACGCAATCATCGTTTAAGTGGTATTAAACGGATTGTTCAAGAAGACTACGAGCGCATCTGTAACACGGAAGATCCGTATATTACGCTGAATTTGCGTCCGGATGCGTCGTTGTCTCAGGTTGGATCGCGCTACAATCGGTATGAGCGTTTTTATCGAGAGGAAAACTTCCAGCGGTTGGGTGATCCGGAACTTACCGAACGTGTGATGGAAATTCGACGTGCAATTGAGCGTGCGATGATCGAGATCCAGACGTTTTTTGGGCCAGAATCAACGCACGACGACTCGAATTTCTATGTGTTTGCAGGTGCACGCGAAGCGAGTGCGGATAGCCATGCGTTTGGCGACGTATATTTTCGTGATGGACTGACGTATCTCAGGCTTGGCGACTTTAATTCGGCTGCCGATTTCTTCAAGAAAGCACGTCGTTACAGTCCGGACCGCGGTATTATCCTCGGACACATCGCGTATCTTGAGTACAAGCGTGATTCGGATATGCCGGGCGCGGTTGAGGAAGCCAATAAGACTTTTGAGCGAGCTGCCGCGCTTGAACCGGATAATGTGGATATCTACGTGTTGCGCACGCGCTTTGCGCTGGGCAGTTCACAGCGCGCGCTTGCGGTCGAATCGATCGCGAAAATCGAAGAGCTTCAACCGAATCATCCCTGGTTGGACAGACTTCGAGCTCGTGTGAGAACGAAGTCCTGAACTAGAATGTATTGAAATTAATCAGGGTTGGGGAGAGGCTGCAACCGCAGGAGCTGTGTGCGGAAAGTCGATGAATAGATAGGCGCCATCGCGAATGATGGTCGGCTCCTGTCCTTTATCGAGTTGAATCGTAACTTGCACGGAGCCTTTGCTCTGTCCGGCATTGATGCGCTGGACGGGGCGCTTAAAAAAGCTCGTGTCGATCTGGCGACTGAAGTTGCGCTCGGGCAGCTGCGTGTTGGCAAATGTGATCGTAAACTTTTTGCCGTCCTCGCTTCGTGCAATTTCGTAATCCGGAATTCGTGCGGATTGCAAAAACACGCGGGTTCGGGTTTTTTCCGGAGCAAAACCGATCCATGTTAGTTGATTCGGCGAGGAAGTGTTCTGGCCGGAGACGTGCGCACGCTCGAGATGTTGGGGACGATCACGTGGTCCCGGAATTACACCGCGATAAAGCTCTTTTGGATCCAATGACAGGATCTTCAAAAGCGCTTCATTGGGCCGCGCACCGGCTCTGCTGGAGGGCTGGGCGTTGTACGTGGATACCTGGTAGTAATCCATGACTGCATCGTCGCTACCTTCGGGACGGGCGGCTTCGCCAGCGCCGGGCTGAGGTGCCTGACTTTCCATAACCGGAGCTGGCGACGCTGCTTCTGTTTCGCCATAGGTATGAATGGTCTGCGCCATTACCGCCGGGCTAACCAGCAGGATGATTGAAGTGCACAAAATCCGAACGATCGTAACGCTTTTCATGAAGATCCTCGTGACCGGCATCAGTACTATGCTCGATAAACGTCATAGCTTCATCTTGGCCGCAGGTTATCACCAAGATCGATGATCGAGCAAGTTTTAGATGTTTTGGCCGCGACCGTGCACAAAATACTTGCGCGCGTATAGAGCAGACCGAGCAAGGGTGGAATTGACAATGCTCATTTAGAGTTGTTACCGTTCGCAACGCTGTCGAACCAGATTGTTGTAATCAAGTAAACGAATCGTGTCATTCTATTTTATGAACATCTAATTTCTACGGAGAAAACTTATGGCAGATATCGATTTGCGTCAGGCACATCACACGGATCTTGAAAAAGCAAAATCCGTGATCGAAAAAATCGTCACAAAAGTACAGACCGATTACCCAAGCCTTGTCAGCTCGATTGACTGGAATGCCGACCAAACCCAGGCATCGGTCAAAGGCAAAGGCTTTAAGGGCGAATTTACCGTGGATGACAAGGAAGTTGCGATTGCTATCGATCTCAACATGCTTACCCGTCCGTTCAAAGGTAAAGTGCAGGAAAAAATTGCTGAGCAAATCAAATCGAACTTTGGTTGATTGCGGTCAGGTGATGTGAGTATCCGGAGCATTGGTCTGCCATTAAGCAGATCGATGCTCCGGTTTTGTAAGTGCTGTCGAACACAACCGAACAGTCAGTCTATAGGATGCAAACCGATGAAAAATCGTATGAATAAACCGGCGGCCGCGTTGTTGGTTCTGGCGCTTATGTCTCCCGTCCCCGCGTTTTCTCAGGCCAAATCTGGTCAAATCTCAAAAGAAACACGTGAAGAAGTTCAAGTTCTGGCCGATGAATTCAAAGCCGATGCCGATCCGCATGCGCGCCAGGCCGCTTTGATGACGCTCGGACTTTTGTCGAGCAGCAAGGACCGCAAACAATTTGACGTCTACAAAACCGATGATCAGGAGCGCGTACGCCTGGCCGCTGGAATGGCGCTGATTTTGTCGGGCGACAAGGCTGCCAACAGCTATCTTGCGCTGGAACTGACGAAATCTGCGGATTTGTACAAAGCATTGCGCGAGGTCACGAGCACGCTTCCCGATGGAGTCGAAGTAGCGCTTATCAAAGAGTTGCTGAAAAAAGCCGCTCCCGAAACACGTCGTGACGCATACCGTTATCTGGCGCTGCAATCTGGCGAACTGTATCAAATCCTGGAAGACGCACTCGAAGACAAAGACGCGGCCATTCGAACGCAGGCTGTCGAAGCAACAATGTTCACGCTGCGCCCGGATTCTCTCGCACTTGTTCGCAAACTCGCCACAAGTCGCAATGAAGATAGCCGTTTGATTGCTGTGCGCATGGCTTCTAATTTGAAAACGCATCCACTCGCTACCAGCGATGCAACCGCAACTTTGGAAGGCGCACTCAAAGACAAGTCGCCCAAAATCGTTGAATTTGCAGCACGTGAACTGGTTACTCTACGCAATCAGGCTGGCGTAGATGCCCTGGTGGCTTTGCTTCCGAGCGCTGAGCCGGCCGCAAAAACCAGTATGTTGACGCTACTGTTGGAAAACGGTGCACGCGCGCCACTGGCACCAGTCCGCGCCATGTTGGAAAAGGCCGAAGATGGCGAAGAGCGCGCGCTTCTCTATGAGCTTGCCGCAGCCACACGCGACGCCGAGGTCTTTGAAGAACTCAAGGCGATGTTCGCGAGCGACAAAATCGAAAACCGCATCATCGCCGCGCGCGCGCTTGGCCGAACGCACAACGAAGGCGCGATTCCGATTTTGTCCGGCGGCCTTTTTGAAGGACGCATCGAAATTCGCCAGTTCAGCGCACGCAGCCTTGGATCGCTTCAAAACCCGGCAGCACTTCCCACACTGAAACGTTCGGTAACCGGGGAACGTGATAAAAACGTGCGACTGGAAGCGATCAAAGCGGTCGGGCAGATTAAATCACCGGAAGCGATTCAGATTCTGCGTTTTCTTACCACCGACGCCGACGAAGCAATTCGTCTGAACGTTGTTCGTTCCTTGCGCAGCATCGGATTGCCAGAAGGCGCCACAGCGCTTGAAATCATGTTTCGCGACCGCAGCCTGGACGTACAGTGGCAGGCGTTTTTGGCTGCACTTGAGCTCAACCCAACGCTCGGCTTGCGTCAGGCAAAAACGATTTTACGCAGTCCACCGGCCGGTTTTTTAACCGATCTGGATCTGTACAAAATGAACCCGACCACGCGTGACACGTTGCTCGAGCAATTGCTCACCCACAGCGATCCAAAAGTTCGCAAGCAGATGTCCACGCGCGCTTTGAATATGGGCGAGTTGGCATTGCCGGTTGTTCGCAAAGTGGTTGCTGATCGGAAGACGGCCGCCGATACGCGTCGTGATCTCGTTATGATGTTGGCAGAGAAGGGCGATCCAACCGACCTGTCGCTGTTCGAAACCATCGTACGCGAAGAAAAGTCCGGCGACCTGGCATTCATCAGCGCATGGACCCTGGCCAACAGCGGCTCGCCAGATTTGGAAGCGTCGTTTCGCGGCTATCTTGGCAATAAATCACCAATCATCCGCGCGATTGCTACGTACGGAATGACGGCCACATCGCTTGCTGCGCCCAAGAAAGTTAGCTCACCAGGCAAGCCAGCTGCCAAAAAGAAATAAGATTCTAGCCGAATCCATGGCAACAAAAAAAGCTGCCTTCGCACAATGCGAAGGCAGCTTTTTTACTTTGAGACGGAACGAACTTGGATTAGAAATTGCCACCAAGTGAAAAACCAATTCCGGAAGTGCTGGGAGCAACACGCAAATTGCGGATGGTTGACGAGTCAGCAACCGGTGGAGCTACGTCGTCCGAACCGCCCGAAGTAAATGCCTTCACAAGCAAAATCGAACCGGCGACGATTCCAACAGCGCCAGCCGAAATTCCGACGACGCGCATGGTTTGCGCTGTATTCATGTCCGCCTGAAGATCCTGGGTTTTGCTGGCCTGACTTGAGTTGATTGCGGTTTGCCCGCTAGCCAACATGCTGGATGCCTGATTGTTGAGCTGTTCCAAGTCCATGTGACCGATTGCAGCGGTTACAAGGCCGGCAACGCCGATTGAAGCAAGTGCAATGCCGGAAACCATGTACGGAGTCGACGAGGAAGACTTGCCCGAAGCGACGACCGTTGGCGCATCGATTGCGAAGACGACTTCAGCAGGCTGATCGTGACGCAGGATAACCGTTTCCGAATGCTCGCTTTCATCATCTCCCCAGACCGTCACGGTAACTTCGCCAAGCGGCAGTTCGCTCAATGACAGGGGAGTGCGGCCTTTATCGACATCGTTTACGAAAACGCGCGCGGCGCCGGTTCCTTCGACCGAAACCTCAAGTACGCCGACGTTACCGTAAAACAGCGCTTCCGCCACGACAGGCAGTTGCGCTTGAACGTCGCGAACGTTACCGGTCAGGGAAAAGTCTTTCAGTTCGCGCATATAACGTCCCTGTTTGAAATCAAACATGCTGACGTTGAAATTGTAGGCTTCGTTGGCTTTCGAAATCGAGCCGAATACAACGCGGTCGCCTTCGATGAAATCAGACAGTCCTTTCATGCAGTCCGCCGTAGGCTCGCTACAACCGGCCATCAACATCAAGTCCTGAATCGTGACCTCACCGCTGCCCGCCACGTGCATTTCTTGATGAGCGCGGATCTGCTCATGAAGCTCAAGAAAAAACAAATCCGTTAATTCTTGCTCAACACCGGTTGTATTAAACTTGAGCACGACAACGCTTGCTCCCGTTTTATCCTGCGCAAACGCCTGGCTACTCCAAGCGAGAATCAGCGTAAGTGTAAACATCAAGATGGCACGATAACCCATAGCCTTGTCCTTCTTAAAAGCTGCCAAAATCAAATTTATTGATGAGAACTCATCCTTTATGGATACGCCCGACATTACCAGCGCATCCTTCATAGTGTCAATTTAGCATATCGCGTCGCGACGTGATTCGCCAGTCTACAAACGATGCGGCGGATTGCAGTAATTCGTCGCATCGTAGTATATGGCAGCCAAGCCTCGCGCCGTAGGTCGAATTTTGCACTTCAGCGCTAAAATCCTTACCTTATCAGACAAAACGCATTCATGATCCGATTGGATTCTCTATCAAAATCGTTCGGCGGCAAGCCGCTGTTTCACAATATTGACTGGCTGATCGGCGAACGTCGCGTAATCGGCCTCGTTGGGCCCAATGGTGTCGGCAAATCGACGCTCTTTAAGATACTGATGGGCTTAGAAGATGCCGATGGCGGCGCCATCATCAAGGCCAAAGACCTCAAAATCGGCTATCTTCCCCAGGAGTTGACCGGCAACGAGCAGGGTAGTCTGATGGATATCGTGTTGCGCGGTCGTCAGGACTTGCTCGACATGGAACGTCGTCTGGCCGAAATCGAAGCTACGCTGGCCGCCGCGCCGGGCGATGAATCCTCGATCAATCACGAACTTCATAACGAATACGGCACGCTCCAAGATATCTTCCGCCAGCGCGATGGCTGGGCTTTTCGCAGTCATGCACGCGAAATCGCCGTCGGTATTGGATTTTCCACCGAGGATTTTGATCGACCGATCGAAACCTTCTCCGGTGGTTGGCAAATGCGCGCGCTTCTCAGCCGACTTTTGCTGCAGGCGCCCGACGTTTTGCTGCTCGATGAGCCCACCAACCATCTTGACCTGGAAAGTATCGAATGGCTCGAAGGTTATCTCGGAAATTACGACGGCACCGTAATCATCATCAGCCATGATCGTTATTTCTTGAATCGACTCGTAACCGAAACAGTCGAAATGCTGGGCGACTCGCTGACCGTTTATAAGGGCAATTACGACGCGTATTTGATTGAGCGCGAAACACGTCGCCAACAAATCGTCGATGCTGCCGAAGCGCAGAAAAAAGAGTTTGAGAAAGTCGAACGATTTATTGAGCGATTTCGTTACACGGCTACCAAAGCGGCCCAGGTTCAAAGTCGGGTAAAACAGCTCGAAAAAATTGATATCATCGAAATTCCACCAGAGCACAACGCGCGAATTACGTTTCAATTTGAGCAACCAACGCGTCTTGGACGAATCGTGTTAGACGCGCGCGGGCTTGCAAAGAGTTACGACGATCACCTGATCTTCAAAGATCTCGATTTCCAACTAAATCGAGGCGACCACGTTGCCATCGTCGGCCCAAACGGCGCTGGGAAGACCACATTGCTCAAAATCCTCGCCGGCATTCTCAAACCGGACGCAGGAAGTGTTGAACGCGGTAATAATGTCGACTTAACGTATTTTGCGCAGCATTCGACCGAAAAACTCGACGTGAAAAACACGATTCTCGAAGAATTGGAGTCCTCAGCGTCGTTTGAAGCCGCGCCAAGGGTTCGAACTTTGCTCGGCGCCTTCTTGTTTCGCGGCGATGACGTCAACAAACGTGTCAGCGTGTTGTCCGGCGGCGAGAAAAGCCGACTCGCGCTGGCAAAAATGTTGCTGGAACCGGCGGGATGTTTGCTTTTGGACGAGCCCACCAACCATCTGGATATTCCATCGGTCCAGGTGCTTGAACATGCACTGACCAACTTCGAGGGCGCGTTCGCCGTTGTTTCCCACGACCGGTTTTTCTTGAATCAAATCGCCAATCGTGTAATCCACGTCGAAGACGGCAAAATGACCGTGTACGACGGCGATTATGACTATTATCGTTGGCGCAGAAAACAAGAACAGGAAGCAGGAACAACGCAAGCGGGCGGATCGAACGGCGGAAATCAACCCGGCGCGTCACAAGAAGGTCCCATCGTTTCTCGCAAAGATCTACGCCGTTTGCAGGCCGAAATCCGTGCTCGCCGACTTGAGGAAACCAAGAATCTACGCAAGGAACTCACTGCCATTGAGCAGCAAATCGAAACCTACGAAGCGCGCCAGGCAGTTCTCGACGAACAACTCGCCAATCCCGACACATACTCAGCATCGACCGATATCGGCGCGCTTCATCAAGAGTATGGACAGATTGAGCAGGGACTTGAGCGTTGTATGATGGATTGGGAAGAAAAGGGCGCCGTTCTCGAAGAGATCGACGCCCGATATGCACGCGAAGAAGCA
>JBEBSM010000085.1:0-11797 GCA_040394315.1 Lujinxingia vulgaris | reverse complement strand
CGGGGATTGCGCAGGTTGCAGCCTTCAAGCGGGTGCCTGTGCGGCTGAAGGATATGAATGATAGTGGGCTTGGTTTTGGGCTTAACTATATCAAGCAGCAGTTCGATAAGCTCAGTGAGCGCGGTCGACTCACCGATGCGGAAGCGGATATTCGATTTGGTGAAGTCTCCGGCACAACAGATTATCGGGGATTTAAGTCGGCAGATCTTGTGATCGAGGCCGTGTATGAAAACCTTGAGTTAAAACAACAAATTCTGGCGGAAGTCGAGGCACTCGGCAATAAATCGCAGATATTTGCCACGAATACATCGACTTTGCCGCTGAAGAAGATTGCGGAAAAAGCAAAGCGACCAGAAAACGTGGTTGGCATGCATTTCTTCAGCCCTGTGCATAAAATGCCGCTGTTGGAGATCATTCGAACTGAACATACTTCCGAGGAAGTGCTGGCAACGGTACTGGCGTTCGGGCGAAAGCTCGGAAAAACGTGCATCGTGGTTGAGGATGGACCGGGCTTTTTTACCAGTCGTGTAATCGGCGCGTATATCAATGAAGCTGCCTGGATCTTACAGGAGGGCGGCCGCGTCGAGGATGTTGACCAGGCCATGGTTGAGTTTGGCTTTCCTGTCGGGCCTTTTAAGCTCATGGACGAAGTTGGAATTGACGTTGCAATGAACGCTTCCAAGGTTTTACAGGCTGGCTTTCCTGATCGTTGGCGTGCTCCCGAGTCCTTGATGGTTGTCGCGACAGAAGGTCGAAAAGGGCGAAAGAACAAGCACGGTTTTTATCTCTACAATGACAAATCGTCCGGGAAAAAAGTCGACGAGTCTATCTATACTCGATTGCCGACTGGTTCCGATCGCCGTCATGTGGACCGAGAACTTGTGCAACAACGATGCTGGCTGGCGATGCTCAATGAGAGTGTTTACGCGCTGGATGAAAAAATTGTTCGGAATGCGCGCGATGCGGATCTCGGCGTGGTTTTTGGATTGGGATTCCCGCCGTTTCGAGGTGGCGTATTGCACTATGCCGATTCGCTTGGTCTGAGCGTGGTCACGGAACAACTCACACAGTTGGCTGACAAATTTGGCGAGCGATTGCGGCCGGCTCCGTTACTGGCGGCGATGGCGCGCCGCGGGGAGCAATTTTTTAACGATTAGATGATTTGAGGCGAATTATAGCATTTTTTGAATGAAAACCGTCGTTCATACGCAGAATTTGCGTACTTAATAGGTGAAAGCATGGCAACCAGCCAGAAGAGTAAACTCAAGAAGTTTGGTCCGGCATTAGGTGGTGAGGATCGAGTGGCGATCGTTGCGGGGGTACGTACGCCTTTCGTGAAGGCCTGGACGGCCTATAAAGATTGGACAGAGGCATCGCTTGCGCGCGAAGCAGTTACTGAATTGGTGAACCGAACTGAGCTTGATATGAAGCTCATCGATTCACTGATTATGGGCTGTGTTTCCGTTCCGATGGACGGCCCCAACGTGGCGCGAGAGGCTGTCCTTCGTAGTCAACTGCCCAATACGATTCCTGCTACGACGGTGCAGATGTATTGTGCATCGAGCGCGTACGCGATTTCGATTGCATGCGGTGATTTGCTCAGCGGCGTTGCGGATGTAGTGATTGCGGGTGGCGTCGAATCGATGAGCGCCGCGCGTGCTCGCTTTAGTTTGCCGTTTACGCACGCATTGCAGGAGGTCGGCCGCGCCAAAAGTCTTCAAGATCGATTTAAGGCATTAAGTGGCATTCATGCACGCGATCTGATGCCGGATACACCTTCGATTGCAGAGCCGACGACGGGATTATCGATGGGGGATTCTGCGGAGGAGATGGCGAAACAGTACGAGATCTCGCGGCAGGAACAGGATGAATATACGGTAGAAACTCATCATCGTGCAGCGAAAGCGTATGAGGAAGGGCGTTTTCCAGAAGTCATGAACCTGCTTACTGGTGAACATTTCGATCAGAGTGTTGCGCGTGACACGATGGTTCGACCCGATACGAGTATGGCGGCCGTTAGCAAGCTATCTCCCGTTTTTGACACGCGCCACGGAACCGTTACGGCAGCAAATGCGTCGCCGCTGACGGATGGGGCATCGGCCGTGCTCTTGATGCGAGAGAGCCGTGCAAAAGAGCTTGGTTATAAGCCGTTAGCTTATATCCGCTCTCACGCGATTGTGGGTGTGGACATTCAGGACGTTAATCTGTTGCTCGGACCGACGTTTGCAACGCCGATTGCATTGAAACGCGCAGGGATGACCTTAAAAGATCTTGATTTGATCGAAATGCACGAAGCTTTTGCTGCCCAGACGTTGGCAAATCTGAAGATATGGGGATCAAAAACGTTGACGCGTAATCTCGGTCTTGACCAGCCAATCGGCGAGGTGGACCGTGACAAACTCAATGTCAACGGTGGCTCGGTTGCGCTGGGACATCCCTTTGGGGCAACAGGTGCTCGCCTGGTTATGCAGTTGGCAGGGGAGTTACAACGTCGGGATCTGAACTCCGGCCTGGTGACGATCTGCGCGGCCGGAGGGCTGGGTTTAAGCATGGTGTTGGAGCGTTAATTGTGCGTGGAAAAATCACATCGTGGCAAGAACCAGGGTCACGACGATGAGTAGGAGCGCGACGATTGGAAGCACAATCGTCGCGCGTTTTAATAACATGTCCTGCGCTTCCGAGCGGCGGTAGGCCTCGGCATAAGGCAGGGTCATGAATGTTACCATCGTATAAAGAGGAATCCATCGCGTTGGGAACGCGCGATGGAGTAGTTTTTCGAGTTTTTTGCGAAGAATAAAGCTGGTTGAGGCAACTTTCGAGCGCATTTCGACGTAGTTTTCTTGAGCCAGATGACTGATTGCATCGGCGTCCTCTTTGCGGTTTTTGGAAAACTCGCTCAGGACTTGCTCCCAATCATCGCCATACTTTTCGACAAGCTGATCTAAAATAAGACAGCTTTCGAACGCTGCGTTCATTCCCTGGCCATAAAACGGCGTCATGGCGTGTGCGGCGTCGCCGATGAGTACGGCGCGCGAGCCGTAGTGATAAGGATTGCATCGAATCGTGATAAGACTTGATGTCGGATTGTGGAAAAAATCATCGGTGAGCGTCGGCATATCTGCGACAACGTCTGGGAACTCCTTAGCGAAAAAGGTTCGGACGTCGTCGGGTGTACGCAGGCTTTCAAAGCTCACTTCGCCGGAAAAAGGCATGAAAAGTGTGCATGTAAAGCTTCGGTCGAGGTTAGGCAGCGCGATTAACATATATTCATGGCGTGGCCAGATATGCAGTGCGTTTTTCTCGAGTCGAAATCCACCGCTTTCGCTTGGTGGCATGGAGAGTTCTTTGTAACCATGGCTTAGATAATGTTGTTCATAATCGAAGTATGGTGACTTTTGCATCTGTTGGCGGACTGCGGAAAATGCTCCGTCGGAACCGACAATTAACTGCGATGGTTTTGTGAGAGTTTGACCGGTAGCGAGATTTTCAAAGGTGACGTTTCCTGTGTTGAGATCTACGCCAACACAACGATGCTGAAAATAAAACGATACGTTTGTGTATTGCTCGGCTGCTGTCAGCAAAAACTCATTGAGGACACTTCTGGAGATTGAGTTGATGAACTGGCCGGCTTCTCCGTAGGGCTGAAGGTTACCCTGACCGTTGTGCGGATGAACGAAACGGCCGTGCATTGGAATGCACAGGTGTTCGACCTCTTCGCGCAGGCCTACGGCCTCAAGTGCAGCAAGTCCACGGGTTGAGAGGGCCATGTTGATCGAGCGTCCGCTGTCGACTTCGGCGGTACGGATATCTGCTCGATATTCGTAGATTTCGACTTTGTATCCGCGCTTGGCAAAAAACACTGCCATGAGCGCGCCGGATAGTCCCCCTCCTACAATCATGATTGGATGCGATTGACGATCGTTCGTCATCTTACTTGTTGCTGAAGCACGTTCCAAAATTGCCACACATCTTCAAAAGAATTGTATAAGGGGGCCGGAGCCACGCGGATTACATCAGGCTCACGAAAGTCGCCTACCACACCAGCGTCAGACAGACTTTTAAATAGTTTTTTGCCGTCTTTTTTAGTGCGCAGTGAAATCTGGCAGCCACGGCTAGCGGAATCGCGGGGCGTAATAACTTCGATGACATCGCTTGAAAGCTGATCGAGGAGAAAAAGTAGATACTCGGTTAGTTCAATCGATTTTTTTCTAATCTGTGGCATTTCGGCCTGGCGAAACATGGTCAGTGATGCGTGCATCGGTGCCATTGCCAAAACCGGGGCGTTGCTGAGTTGCCAGCCGCCGGCGCCGTGTTGTGGCGCGAAATCTGGTAACATTTGAAAACGGATAGCCGGATCAGTGCCCCACCAGCCAGTAAAGCGTGGTAGCTCGGGGGCGTTGGCGTGGCGTTCGTGGACATAACACCCGGCGACGGCACCCGGGCCGGCGTTTAGATATTTGTAA
The DNA here is from genome assembly GCA_040394315.1 of Lujinxingia vulgaris. Lineage (GTDB taxonomy): Bacteria > Myxococcota_A > Bradymonadia > Bradymonadales > Bradymonadaceae > JACCWM01. The sequence goes on along the minus strand of JBEBSM010000085.1, from coordinate 7,334 downwards.
GTACACCAGACTGCAAAGTCTACATCCCAGTTGTGCAGGGAAAGTTCAACGTTTCCAACGGCATGGGCCAGGTCCAGGCCGACGACGCATCCCTGTTTTTTAGCAGCAGCGGTGATTGCGGCCATGTCAAAAACCTGGCCGGTGTAATAATTAATGCCGCCAAACATGACGAGAGCAATTTCGTGGCCGTGTTCGCTGAGGTATTTTTCGATGTCTTCTGTGCGAAGAATATCCTCGCCTTCGCGGGGAGACATTTCGACGATTGCTTCGTGCGGATCGTATCCGTGATAGCTGGCCTGGCTTGCAACCGCGTATTGATCGGATGGAAATGCGCCGGCTTCGATCAGGATTTTGAATCGCTGTGGGGTGGGGCGGTAAAACGAAACCATCAGCAGGTGAAGATTGGTCGTGAGGGAGTTCATCACGACGACTTCGTGTTTGAGCGCACCGACGATATAAGCCAGGTTTTCGCTGAAATTCTCGTGATACGAGTACCAGGGCTGAGGTTCGGCGAAGTGGCCATCCACGCCGAGGTTTGCCCATTGATCGAGTTCTTGTAGGACCGATTCGCGCGCGCCGGTGGGCTGGAGTCCGAGTGAGTTTCCACACAAGTAGATCAGTGGCTGACCGTCCTGTCCTTTGGGGAACAGAAACTTCTTGCGGTAGGCGGCTAATGGATCGCGTGAATCCAGATCTCGGGCAAATTGTAGGTCGGTTGTGTACATGATGTTCTCGGGGTCGGCGGCTCAATAACCATGTGTGCAATTATGGATGAGCACATGCGGTAAGTCCCATAGGTTTTTTCGTTGGAATCGGCAAGGTGTAACCCGGTTCTTTGTAATGTCCGAAAGTAACTTCGGTTTATTGCAACGAACCGGGGCGAGGCCGTTATTTCGTTGAATTCGCCTGAATTCGCTCTTTAATCCATGATCCGATTTCGTCGCGTTTGATGCGATCTTGGCTTCCGGAGACAAGATCTTTTACGGAAACCACGCCTTCTTCAAGCTCGCCAGGGGCAAGGATGGCGACGAGTGGGATTCTGCGCTGGTCGGCGTATTTGAATTGGCGTGCGTATTTGTCGGTGTCTGGATAGAGGTCGACGTGGAGGCCTTGCGCGCGAAGTTCGTTGGCGAGTTGCATGCTGTGGGGCGTGAATTCGTCGTTCCAGAGGGTGACGAGGACGTCGATATTGGATTTTTCATCGTGAAACATTCCGCGTTCTTCCATGAGGACGAGGATGCGCTCGATGCCGAGAGAAAATCCGCAGGCTGGCAGTGAATCTTTGGTAAACATGCCGATGAGGTCGTCGTATCGACCGCCGCCGCCAAGGCTACCGGAGAATTCGTCGCTCTGGATTTCGAAGATCGCGCCGGTGTAATAGGACAGGCCGCGGGCGAGGTACGGGTCGAGCATAAGATGTGGGGCGGCCGGGCTGCCGGCGGAAAACGCGAGGATTTGCGTGAGTTCGTCGAGTGCCTGGCGGCCATCGGGAAGGTGTCCGATCTTGGCTTCGAGGTTCGCTAAAACGGCCTGGTTGTCGTGGCTTCCGTCGGCATTTTTTGTGTTTGGGACATCAAAAAGAGGGAGAAGTTGAGCGATGACTTCGTCGGAAATGCCGCGTTCGTTGAGTTCTTTGATGACGCCGTCTTTGCCGACTTTATCGAGCTTGTCGATGGAGACGAGCGCGTCGGAGTGTTTTTCTGTGGGAACGCCGGCGTGCTCGAGTAGTGCGCTGAGCAATTTTCGGTGATTGAGGTGGATCTGGAAGTTTCCAAACTCGAGTCGGCGGAGAACTTCGGCCAGCGCGGCGGTAACTTCGGCTTCGACGGTCATTGATTTTGAACCGACGACGTCGACATCGCACTGGTAAAACTCGCGGAAACGACCTTTTTGCGGACGATCGGCGCGCCAGACCGGGGCAAGCTGATAGCGCTTGAAGTAGCGGGGAAGATCGTTGCGATATTCGGCGACAATTCGTGCAAGTGGGACGGTCAAATCGTAGCGTAGTCCCATTTCCGAGAGGTCGAGTTCGCCGACGTCATCTTTGGTCAGTGCGCGGGTGAGTTTGTCGCCGCGCTGCAGGACTTTGAAGATTAGTTGATCGCCTTCATCACCGTATTTACCGAGCAGTGTTGTGAGACGTTCCATGGTCGGTGTTTCGAGCGGCTCGAATCCGTAGGATTGATATACTTCTTCGATGATGGAAAAAACGCGTTTGCGGCGCTCGGTCTGGCGTGGAAGAAAATCGCGAAAACCGCTGGCTGGTTTGGTTGAAATAGACATGTTTTATGATTCCCGTTGAACTGTTTTCATGGCCGGCTCAATGTTGAGCAAAAGCGTGTGCAAATTTTCAAATTCCGGCAGATTAATGAGGGCATTTTGTACGTATGCGATCGATGGATCGTAATAGGATAGAAAAGACGGGTTATTTTTTACGCGATCGATGAAAATAAATCGGCCGGCGTCTTTGAGTTTTCGTTGAATCGTTTGGAGATGAAAAGCCGTTTCGACATCTTTGAGGTTTGTGCACCAGGGAAGTTTTGCCTGTTGGCCGCAGTCGGCGTAATAGGCGACGAGTCGCTGGACGAGTTCGGGCGCGAGGTCGATGTAGGAATCTCGCAAGAGAGCGACGAGATCGTAGATGAAAGATCCGCGCAGGGCATCCTGAAAGTCGATCAAAACCCAGGCGTTGTTTTTGCGCATGATGTTTCGTGACTGGTAATCGCGTAGCACGATGGTTTGTGGGAGCTCGACTAAGCGATTGGTGATCGCTTGAAACGCGGCGTCTAATTGCGGACGGTGTGGAGCGATATAGTCTTTTCCAAGGCGCGCTTCCAGGCCCCATTCACGGTAATGATCGAGTTCCCAGTAGAGTAAATCGTAGTTGAAGGCGCGCTCGGAAGCGATGCAGGTGACGTCCGGGTTGGCAAGCGTTGCGCTTTGAAATGCGACGAGTAAGTCGATCGCTTCGCGGTAAATGCTTTCGATTTTTGTGGTGTCATCGGCCGCCGCGAGTATGGCGTTTTCGAACATTTCGTTGCCGAGATCTTCGAGGAAAAGCACGCCGTTTTCCATGTCGATGTGGTCGATCTCTGGGACGGGCATGCCGATTTTATTGAGCCAGCGCTGAACATTGGCAAAGGGCAGTTCGGTTGGGACGGGTGCGTTTGCGGCGTTGCCCTCGTCGCTTTTCAGGGCGTCTTCGTTCAAGGGCATGACCATGGCCATCAAGGTGGATTCGCCGCGCGGGCATTTATGGAGTGCGTTTTTGGGCAGGTGCACGCGCCAGTAAATGCGTAACGAGGCGTGGCCGCCGAGGTTTTGGAGTGTGCTGTGGGCAGCGATCTCCGGGCCTAATAACGCGGTCAGGCAGTGTCGAACGCGACGTTCCATATCTTGGGGGTTCATGTGTTCTCCGTACAAAAATTTTAGCTAAGGCAAAGCTCCGGGTGACCATCAATCAGGGTTAGTTTGATGTCAATAGTCGGACCGGAAGATGTGTAGACTCGACAGTTGAGGTGTGCATCGTGTAGTGGAGCGCTGGCATGGCCGAAGTGCCTGTTCGCCCTTCGAACTTGCTCGCTGAAAAGCGGCTTGTTGGTTGTATCTTGTTGGTATTGCTGGTGAAGTTGTCATGGTTTTAAAGCGGAAGGTCGTACGGTTGCGTGCTGCGGCGAAGGCTGTTGTGGTGGCCTTACAAGATGAGCAGCATCCGGATTTGGTGGAGCATACAATTGAGGTGGATGAACAGGCGTCGATCGCGTTTGTTTTGATGTTGGGTCGGGCGCTGCATGCGTACGGAACGCCGGCACACCGATTGGAAGACGCACTGGGCCAGATGTCTGCTCGCTTGGGGTTGGAGGGGACGTTTTTGTCGATGCCGACCTCCATTATGGCTGGATTTGGGCCGCCGGGAGCGCAGTCGGCCAGTCTGATCCGGGTCGAGCCGGGCGGGGTAGATCTGGGGAAGATGGCGCAACTTGATAAGGTCACGAGTCAGGTAGTTCGTGGCGAGGTGTCGCTTGCGGAGGGGATGCGCCAGATCGACAAGATCAATACAGATCCGCCGCTTTACGGTTTTGTTGTCAGTGTTTTGGGCTATGCGATTTCATCGGGCGCGGCGTCGGTATTTTTTGGCGGACATTTGCGGGAAATCCTGGTTTCGGTGCTGATTGGCGCATTTATCGGCGTCATTGCCCAGGGATCGGAGCGTTGGGATGCGTTGAAGCGGATTTACGTGCCGCTGGCGTCATTTTTAGCATCGTTGTTGGCGGTGTTGGCGGGCGCATTTGTGATGCCGATGTCGGTGTATATTCCGACGGTGGCGGGGCTTATCATTTTGTTACCCGGACTTACGCTGACGATTGCGATGACAGAGCTTGCGACCTTGAATCTGGTTTCGGGGACAGCGCGGCTGACGCATACGATGATCGTGTTTTTGCAGATGGCGTTTGGTGTTGCGGCGGGTTTGCGCATCGGCGAATCGCTGGTGGGCGAGGTGCAGCACCCGATAATTGATGTCCTGCCGTTTTGGGCACAGTGGTTGGCGTTGCTGATCGTATCGGGTGCGTTTGGTTTGTTGTTTCAGGTGCGCGTAAAGGACATGGGGTGGATGGTTTTGTCGGCGGTCATGGCGTTCGGTAGTGCGCGACTTGGGACTCTCTGGTTGGGTGTTGAATTGGGAGCCTTTTTGGGTGCGCTGGCGGCGGGTATGGGTAGTAATATCTACGCGCGCGTGCTGGACCGGCCGGCGGCGGTATTGATGATGCCGAGCATTATTATGCTGGTTCCGGGCAGTATTGGGTTTCGTAGCGTGTCCTATTTGATGGGGCATGACGTGATTACGGGAATCGAAACGGCGATGTTGATGACGATGATCGCGGCGGCGATCGTGTCGGGTCTGTTGTTGTCAAATCGCGTGGTTCCACCGCGTAAAGCACTGTAAATTTAGCATGTAGAGGGAAGGTTATTCTGCTTTTGTCGCCTGTCAGGGGGCGCATTTGTAACCACATTTAGTGAATAGTGTGAAAATGGTGCATTCATTGAATTGTGGGTCTGGTTGCTTGTGGGCGCCCGGCGAAGCGGAGACGGAGACGATGGCGAACGAGCGTGTGGAACGTGTAGTTCAATGCTGTATCTCATTGTTATTGATGTTGTTTTTCTTTCCGGTTGGTTGCAGTACGACGAGCGGAAAGGCATCGAATTCACCAGAACTCAGTGATTGTTCGGATTGTATTCAGCGCGTTTCTCGCGTTCATAAGGCAGCAGCATTAGCACAAAATACGCGCGTTCCGGGTGCTGAGCCGGCCGAGCCTGGCGAGGAAAATTTGACGAACGACAAGGACGGGGACGCGAACGAGCCGCAGACAAATGAACGAGAAGAAGTAATCGATCTTGATCATCCGGAGGACAATTATCACGAAGTCTATGCGTCAGCGGAAGGAGTGGGAGGAGGACCGGAGTCCGAAGCGGAGCCTGTGTCCGTGCCGGATTCAGAGTATAGCGGCGCATTGCGGTGGCATGCCATTGCGTTTCAAGAGGCGATAACACGCGGAATTCGTGACGAAACGTTTCGCAATCGCGATGTAAGTGCGGCGCATTGTCATTTTAGCGTGACGCCGAACAAGGATACGCTGGTTTTTGCGATGCTGGTCCGACATACCACAAAACATGGCGACGTTTTTTACCTGGGGCGCGAAGGAATGGCGATTTCGCGCATCAATACAAGGCCACTTGTGACCAATAGAAAAGGAAGGATCGAGCTGGTTATATCGACAATGTATTGTGTGTATCGGGAAGACCAAAACGAAGCAGGCGCACTCATTTTTGAATTCCGCGACGGCGGTCGCGAGCCGCAATTTGCGCTGGTCCGTGTGGATGCCTCACCGCAGCGGCAACCGACGAATCGAACCATGCTTGTCGAAGAGATTAAGCGCGATACGCGTGTGTCGGCGGCCAGTGAAGTACAGGTGCAGGTGTATGAGTATGTGGCAGCGCAGTCGCGGGTAATGGGCGTTTTTCCAAGCTTTGAGCAGGCTCTGGCGGAGGGGGAAAAAGTAATTCCGCGAGGTCGATTCCGCTTACGTGTGGAAAATACCTATCCGTTCATGAAATGGCAGAGTTATTTTGGCGTTGAGGACGCCGAGTTTTGTCCGTCCGGTGTGGAGTGTCGTGAATAGGTGTTTAGGACTTGCAATGTCGGAGCGGCAGCATAGATTGACGGATGAAAACTTCGAACAGGCGACCGGCAAAACGGTCGCCTTTGACCATCCTGATTTATTGCGAGGCCGATTATGTTGCGCTCCATTAACCCTACCACTGAAGCGCTTATCGCTGAATACCCTGAAGATTCTGATCAGGCGGTGGAGCAAAAGTTACAGGCGTCCTTTGAGGCATTTGGCGCGTGGAAAAAGACCTCTATGGAGCAACGCGCTGCTATTTTGGACAAACTCGCTGAGCAGCTTCGAGCCGGCAGTGAGCAGTATGCGCGGCGCATGGTTGAGGAAATGGGTAAGCCTATTGTCCAGGCGCGCGCTGAAGTCGAAAAATGCGCCTGGGCGTGCAATTATTTTGCAAAACATGGGGCGGAGATTTTGCAATCTCAGACGATTGCGACCGAGGCTTCGCAAAGTCATGTGCAGTTTGAGCCGCTGGGGCCAATTCTTGCGATTATGCCGTGGAACTTTCCGTTCTGGCAGTTTTTTCGTTTTGCAGCGCCGAACTTAATGGCCGGAAATGTCGCGGTATTAAAGCATTCACATAGCGTCATGGGATGCGCGCTCGACATCGGCGAGGTGTTTGAAAAGGCCGGCGCTCCGAAAGCCATATTTACGAATTTACTGATGGAAAATGAGCAGATTGCCGACGTAATTCGTGATCGGCGGATTGCGGCAGTAACGCTGACTGGATCGGTTGGGGCGGGTCGTGCGGTTGCTGAAACGGCGGGCGGCGCATTGAAGAAATGTGTGCTCGAACTGGGCGGATCTGATCCGTTTATTGTACTCGCGGACTGCGATTTTGAGCGGACTGTGGAGCAGGCTGTCATCGGGCGCACACAAAATAACGGTCAGAGTTGCATCGCTGCGAAGCGTTTTATTGTCGAACGCTCGATTTATGATCGTTTTGTGGCGAGTTTTCGCGACCGCCTGGCCGAATTACGTCTGGGAAATCCGCTCGATGACGATGTACAGGTAGGCCCGATGGCTCGAAAAGATCTGCGTGAGGGGTTGCATCGCCAGGTTATTGATACGGTAGCGCAGGGCGCCAGATGTGTTGTTGGCGGGGAGCTACCGGAGGGAACAGGATATTTTTATCCACCTACGTTGTTGGCGGAT
>JBEBSM010000084.1:0-11904 GCA_040394315.1 Lujinxingia vulgaris | reverse complement strand
CATCTCGGCAACGGCGCAAGCGTTACCGCCGTCGAGTACGGCCGCTCCGTCGAAACATCCATGGGCATGACACCGCTCGAAGGCATCATCATGGGCACCCGGTCCGGCGACATCGATCCCGGAATCATCTTCCACCTGATGCGCAAAAATAACCTGTCCGTCGACGAAATCGACGATCTGCTCAACCGTAAATCCGGTCTGACCGGCCTGTCCGGCATCGGCAACGACATGCGCGACATCGAAACCCGCGCCTCCGAAGGCGACGAAAGCTGTCGTCTGGCAATGCAGGTATTCGCCCACCGCTTGCGCAAATACATCGGCGGCTACGCAGCCGTCATGGGCGGCGTCGACGCAATCGTTTTCACTGCCGGAATCGGTGAAAACAGCGTCCAGGCCAGACACCGCGCAGCCCAGCGCCTGGACTACCTCGGCGCCCGGCTCGACGAAGACCTAAACCGAGAAATCCGCCTCACCGACGACAACCCCGTCCAGGACTTTGCCACCCGCACCAGCCGCGTTCGCCTGCTGGCCGTCGCAACCGACGAAAGCCAGGCCATCGCCGAACAAACCATGCAACTCGTCTTGCAACACGACCGCGTCCAGGGCGAACGCTCCATCCCCGTCGCAGTCTCCGCGCGCCACGTCCACCTGAGCCAGCCCGCCATCGACAAACTCTTCGGCAAAGGCCACCAGCTCACCGTTCGCAACGAGCTCTCCCAGCCCGGACAATACGCCTCCGAAGAAACCGTCAACGTCATCGGCCCCCGAAACACCCTCCAGAACGTACGCATCCTCGGACCACCGCGCAGCATCGACCAGGTCGAAATCTCGCGCACCGACGAGTTCTTCATCGGCATCGACGCCCCCGTTCGCGCTTCCGGCGACATCGAAAACTCACCCGGCGTCACGCTTGAAGGCCCCAACGGCCAGCTCGAACTCTCGCACGGCGTCATCTGCGCCTGGCGCCACATCCACATGACCCCCGAAGACGCACTGTTTTTCGGCGTCCGCGACCGCGACGTCGTCGAAGTTGCCCTCGGCGGCACCGACCGCGACCTTATCTTCGGCGACGTCCTCGTGCGCGTTTCCCCCGACTACAAACTCGAAATGCACATCGACACCGACGAAGGCAACGCCGCAAACCTTGGTCGCGGCGCCACCGCAGCCCTCATCGCAACCACCGCCAGCGCCAGCCTCACCCGCCGCGACACCCGCTTCGACCGCCCACAGGCCGCCGAATAATTTTTTGATTATTAATAATATAAAAAAGCCCCTCAAGCGTGTCCGACACGCCTGGGGGGCCTTTCGATGTCACCCAAACCGTTCTATGAACGCCCGACGTGAGACTTTGTGGCACAGCGAGTCGATGTCTGAACGCTCGAAGGGCCTCGCGATGCCACCGAAACCGTTCCTAGAACGCTCGAGGTGAGACTTTATGGCACAGCGAGTCGATGTCGGAACGCTCGAAGGGGGGCGCGGAGGCGCAGCGAGCGTTCGATGAACGCTCGGAGGGGCGCGCGGAGGCGCGGCGAGTGATGGAGGAACGCACGGAGGGGGGTCGATGGATCACAAGTGTACAGTGATTTAGCGTTCCAGCTTCCAATTTTGCTCAAACCTGGCCAACCGCTTCGATCACAAAAGTAATTTCATCACGATTTTTTAACGCACCGAGCGGTGCACTGTAGGGTTTGAATCCAAAATCTTCGTGCGTGACCGTAAAACGCCCACGCGCTCGCGGCGCCCCGTCTTTTTCATCCATCGTCATGACGACTTCCAGGGATTTCGCCACGCCGCGAATCGTCATCACGCCCGATACCATCAGCTCACCCGCGTTACCGTCCACCCGGCAGGCCGTCGAAACAAACGAGATCTCCGCAAACCGGTCCGCCCAGAGCTGATTTTTCTTGAGCATATTTTCTTCGGTCTTTCGGCAATCACTCTCCGAAACACTTCCCGACAGGCCCGCCCCCGGCCGGATATGCGCCTCGTCGGCCCGCAAACCACGCACCGGAATCCGAATATCCACCTTCGTTTCCATCGGACGCGCCCCCTCATACACCAACGTTCCTCGCCAGCCCGTCGCCCGCACAACATGATCGTGGCCCATGCGCGACATCAACGTCGACGAATCATTTTCCACCAGCACATACAAAAGACTGCGCTCATCGCTCAAAAAATATTTCGTCATTCCGGCTCCGTTCTAATCATTAAGAATTTGTTGAGGATGTGAGAATTAGTCGACGCGTAGATACTCGCGGCAGCGATCTGCAATCAACGTGGCGGGTTGCAGCTCAACGCAACGCTCAAAATGCGCGCGTGCACGCCCGCGTGTCTCGGGTTGTTGCTGCAACAATTTGCCCATATTGAGGTGTGGTTCCTGAAAATTGATAGGGCACTTTTGAATCGCCCGGCGGTAGGCCGCGACGGCTTCCATCCGATTGTTGAGCATTTCATAGGTCAGGCCGATGTTGTTTTCGGCCAGACACATTTCCGGTTTCAAAAACGCGGCCATCTTGAAGTGCTCGAGCGCTTCGTTGGGACGGTCCATGTTGTAATACGCCCAGCCGAGATTGTTGTGGGCAAGCTCGGGCGTCGTGTATAGCGGCTCATCGAGCAGTTCCAGGTAGACTTCCTCGGCTTCCTGCCAGCGTGACAGCGACAAATACACCGCGCCCAGGTTGTTTTTGGCAAAGTGATATTTTGGGTTAATGCGCAGAACTTCCCGAAAATGATGGACGGCCTTTGGATAACTTCGTCGGCCCATATAAATAAACCCCATCAAATAATGCGCGCGCTCGTGTTCCGGATCTGCTTCCAGGGCAAACGTCAGCTCGCGAATCGCCATGGGCACTTCTCCGGCCTCAAAATAACCGGAAGCCATTTCGTAGTGAAAATTACTCGTTTTCGCGTTTTCCTGCTCTTTTTTGTCCGCGCCGGCGCATCCCGCGACCAAAACGGCCATAATCAAAACGAGAAAAGCTCCCCAAACCGCGGAAAACGCCGCGCTGTGCTGCAAATGTTTCTGATTCATCACGCATACGCTCTTTTTGAACGGAAACCAAAGTATTGACGATTACAATCGGCGGTCGACGACGACCGCTTTGCTACACTAACATGCTTACGGAATCCGTAAAATTCCACGAGCATTTCAATCGATACGCTCGCCACAACTTTGCACGGGATACAAGGTATGAGTCTCAGCCGCGCCGAAATTGCACTATTGGTCGAGGAAATTGCCCCGGCCGTTCACCGCGCCGCCATTCAACGCGTGCTCGAAGTCGATGAACACACGTTCGTCCTGCGCCTGCGACGTCCCGGCGAGAATCTGATGTTGCTGGTTTCGACGAGGGATGGGCTGGGGCGGATATGTTTTGTGACCCAAAAGGAGCGCCAACCCGAGCAGCCCTCGCACTTCACGATGCTTTTGCGCAAATGGCTGGACGGCTCGATCATCGAGAATATGAAACAGTTTGAGCGCGATCGGATCGTGGAAATCCAGGTCCGCATCGTCGATCCAAACTGGACGCCGACGGAGGATTTCGTCGGGCCGGCCCCGCGCACAACCGCGTCGCTCGTCATTGAGTTAACCGGGAAAATGGCCAACGCGTACCTGCTCGATAAGCAACGGATTGTGCGTGGAATGCAGCCCGGAAACGTGCGCGACGACCGCGAACTGCGCGTTGGTGCGCACTACAAAGCGCCGGCACTTCCGCCCGTTCCGCCAGAAAAGCCTGGCAAAAAGCCCGTTTCCGAACGCGTCCGCTGGCAGCTCGACACCCTTCCGGCCACCGAACGTGTGCGCTCGCTGCAGGTTGAGAACGCCTACGCCACGCTCGGGCAGAGCGACAGCCAGGAGCGCGACGCGCGCGAGCTGCGCGCACGCATTCGCCAGCGCCAGCGCGCGCTGTCTACGCGCATCAAAAAGATCGAAAAAGACCTTCAAAAAGTCGAAAACTCCGAGCAACTCCGCCGCTGGGCAGAATTACTCCAGGCGTCCTTCAGCCAGATCAAACGCGGCGCATCGTCCGCAAACGTCACCGATTATTACCAGGAGGACATGCCCAAAATCGACATCCCACTCGATCCGGCGCGCCCCCTGCAACACAATATCGCCCGCTATTTTCACCAGTACAAACGCTTCAAAGACGCCGCCAGCCGCATCGAAGACCGCCTGCTCGAAAGCATGGAAGAACTCGACCAGCTCAACGACGCTCAAGCCCGGCTCGAAGCCTGCGAAACACCGGAAGCCATCCAGGAACTGGCCGACGACCTGCGCCAAAAGCGCCTGCTTACCGGCGCGCGGCAAAAATCCGGCCAACGCGGCGCGCAAACCACCGTCGCCAGACTGCCCTACCGCGAATTTCAGGCGCGCAGCGGCGCACAAATCCTGGTCGGCCGCGGCGCCAAACACAACGACGCACTCACCACCAAAGTCGCGCGCGGCCGCGATATCTGGATGCACGCCCGCGACTGGACCGGCGCGCACGTTGTCCTGCGCATGAACTCCAACCAACAACCACGCAGCGAAGATCTCATCGACGCCGCCATGCTCGCGGCCTACTTCTCACGCGGCAAAGACGACACGATCGTGGACGTAACCTACGCCGAAGCCAAACACGTCCGAAAACCCAAGGGCGCAGCCCCCGGCATGGTCACCATCGCCGGCGGCTCAACCCTGGCCATCAGCATCGACCCCGAACGCCTGAATCGCCTGCTCGAGAGCGAAGTCTCGGCAACCTGAACCACACAACCCAGACTACAAACAAAAAAAGGCACCCAACCAGTGGGTGCCTTTTCAAATATCTAGCTTTCGATGATTATTAATTTATAGAAATCATCGAAAGTATCAAAATTAGCGGATGATGAACGGATAGTTAATCGTCAGATCGCTCTGCGTTGCCGGGAACTTCATTCCCTTCACAGCACCTTCGATGCATCCACCGACGTCGGTTCCCTTGAACTCACCCGACTGCACGTTGGCTGCCGAAACCGAACCGCTTGGCTCAACCGTAAAGCGAACCGTTACCGTTCCGCTCAACTTGTTTGCATTCGACGACTGCTGACAACGCAAAACCTGTGCATTGTACTGACGAACGGTCGTTTGCACGTGTGCACGCGTGAGTTTTGGCGGAAGATTTCCAGCCGGCGCGCTTGCCGCTGCGGGCTCCGAATTACCGGATTTCGAGCTACCCGAACTTTTGCTATCGATCTGGCCGAGAATATCGTCGATTCCAACTTTCGAAGCTGGCTTTGGTGCCGGCCGTTCGACGACTGCAACCGCTTCTGGAGCCTTTGCTGGCGCCTTCGGTTCTGACCTGGCAGCTTTGTTGCCTGATCCAGCCCGCTCACGCGGATCTTCCATAGCCTTGACGTCGCCTTCTTGCTCCTCAGCCGGTTTCGCTGGAGCTTCGGCTGCCGCAAGTGCTGCACGTGATGCTTCCGCCGCCTCGGCCGCTGCTTTCGCATCGACTTCTGGATTGGCAAGCGCTGCCGGTGCAACTTCTGCAATCGCTGGTTCCGTAATCACGGTCGGCTGCGGTTGTTCACGCGTCAGCAACACCACGACAACAACAATCAGGCCGATAAACACAAGGCTGCCGCCGATGATAACTGCCATCATCAGGCCCTTGTTATTGCGATGACTTCCCATCGGCATCGGCATCAAAGCCGGCATGCTCATGGTCGACGGCGCAAAGTTATCCGCACCGGTTGCAAATCCACCGCCACCGGCCGCACCACCGCCTGCCTTCATCGAAGCATGTGCCGAAGCCAGCGCCTGAATATCAATCAGACCGGATTTATCACTATTGCTCGATGCAGCCGCTGCCTGACCGCCACCGGCTGGTTTGTTGACCGCCTGCACCTGATCAAGACTACTCAGACTGAACAATACCGAGTTTTCATTACGCGCACCGACCATATCGTTGGCTGAAACCGCAGCATTCGCGCTCATTCCACCGCTGTCGTTGGATTCATAACCCTGAGATCCGCCGCCATAACCGCCGCCGAACCCACCGCTATAATCACTTTCCTCGGCCGGTGCCGAATCGAAAGCCGCGAACATGCCGCCGCCGCCATCCGCATCGTAACCGTCGTCGTATCCACCAGCCGGCTGATCATAGCCATCGTTGTACGCAGCAGCACCCGAAGCGCCGCTATCATAACCCGAATAACCACCGTCATCTTGCTGTGCAGCAGGGGCCGCCTGCGCATACGGGTCACCCTCGTATCCGCCGTAGCCTGCGCCTTCATAATTCTGTCCGCCCAAATCCGGTGCAGAATACGTCGGGTTTTCACCGCCCATTCCATACAACCCGGCATTGAACTTTGCAGAATCGATCACAGCCGTCGCATCGTCCGGCACAGCGTACCCGGCAAGCTCGCTTGGTGGAGCAGCGATCATTGTATTTTCGTCATTGCCTCCCAGGTGAACGAGATGCGCAAATTCGCTAATACTGTTGATCGGAACCCAGTTATCCAGGCCATCTCGCCAGATAAAACTATCGTTCGACAACTGACCGACCGAAAAATACGCCTCAACTTCCTCGGCTGTAATCGGTCCGACCTGCTCTCCTTCGAGCACAACATACCACTCCGAAGCACCATCGGAATGTCCATAGGAACCGCCAAAATCGCTTTCAGCAGCCTGTAAGTCTTCGCCATCCGATGTGCCCTTGACGACAATTACGTCATCGCACTTCTTGCAACGAATCTTGAAGATCTTTCCCTGAACTTTCTCGTCGGCGATGGAGTACTTGGCTCCACAGCTTCCGCAAACAATTTTCATTGTGGAACAACTCCGTGGTGGGGATTTTCTAAGCGATTGAGGATCGTCAAATCAATGACTTACTGGAGAGAGTTTTCTTCGGTACTTTCTTGGATCTTTGGCAAGAAACTCTTCTTTAAGTCGAGAAGACGCTGAAACTCAGCCTTCTCACGCGCACGTGCTTTTAACAGATCGGGGGCTTTAAACTCACCGTCGATCAACATGTTATCAAAGTCATAAAAACGTGAGCGCACTTCGCCATCCTGCGCAAACGCGGATGTACCAATCATCAACAAACTAACGGCTACAGCTGCTGCCACCAATCTACGCATTGTATTCTCCTTGGTATCTTCATCAGACCTCAAAAACATAAGGTCTGTATGACGTGCTTAGCGCAAGGTATCAAAACCTTGCGCTAAGCGTCAATCACCTGTCACTTTTATTGCAGCACTTCAATTCTTTGAAGCTTCTTCCGCACCGGCTTCCGGAGCGGACTCTTCTGAAGGCTCAGGTTGCTTTTGCTTGCTGGACTTCATCTGACTTTCCAGGAAGTTCACCATTGCCTTGTATTCCTGCTGCTTGGCCGTGTCTTTGTTCAATCCAACCAGCTTATTGTAGTACACAATTGCTTCTGCTGGATTGTCGAGATACGACTCATTGAGCTTGGCCAGGCGCTCATAGCTCGACAAATGCTCGGTATCGCAACGATCGACATAGTATTTATAGCGTTCCTCGGATTCCGCGTACTCCTTGGTCGCAAATGCCGTCGCGCCCTTGCCAAGGTTGGCCACACAGTGATGCGGCGCAATGCGAACGGCTGCACTGAAGTGCTCATCGGCACGCTCATAGTCGAGATATCCGATCAGAATCGCGCCCAGGTTCAGACGGCTTTCCAGATAATTCTCATCCGCCGTAATCGCACGACGAAACGCATTAACTGCACCCGGAACGTTTTCTTCTTTCATGAAAACGAGTCCAAGATTGTTCAACACGTCCGTGTTTTTCTCTTCAATGCGAAGTGCCTTCTCAAGCACGTATTTCGAAAGAGAGAGATTGCCACGCTTGAAATAAATCAAACCCAGCGTGTTCAACGCGCCGACGTTCGCAATGTCTTCACGCAAAATCTCTCGCACGAACTCCATCGAACGCTCATCATCGCCACGTTTCAGCGCGATGACCGCCATGTTGTTTTTCGCCGTCAGGTTTTCTTCATCACGCGCTAAAACTTCGCTAAAAAGCTGTTCAGCATCGGTGTACTGCTCGTTCACCGCATAAGCCTGCGCCAGAGCGATGGTGTAATCAAAAACATCCGGATCGATTTCTCGCGCCTTTTGAATGTGCTCAACCGAAAGCTCAAGCCGCTGGGTTTCCGCGTACAAAAGCCCGAGATTGTAGTGCGCCTCGGCAAATGTAGGCTCCGCCGTTACGGCCGCTTCAAGCTCCGCAATCGCCAGATCGATGTCGCCGCCTTCCTTGCCGACTTCATCCATCGCTTTTTGAAAAGACATCAGCGCAGCTTCGCTAAGCCCGGTCTCTTCAGAAGCCTGTTGAATCGCCGATTTTTGAATTTCCTGCTGAACCGTGTCCTCTTTCACCGGCGCCGAACTACAGGCCGAGAAAAAAGTCGCGCTCAAAAGGAAAACTATCAACAGCGGAACATGCCGCCTGGTATTTTTTGTCGTATTCATGAGTTCAATTCCTGCCATACGGAGTGTCACCAGTCTTTCTCCTTCGGGCCATGACGGCCCGTGAGCGTTGCTTCAGCACCCGCAGCTTATCAAATTAGCTCTTAGGTTTAGCTGCCTGTGGGGCTGCTTCCGTCGAAGTCTCAACCTCTGCCGGTGTTGCTTCAGGCGCCGGTGCCAGACGTGCACGACGTGCTTTCGCGCGTTCGATGACCGTCTCCATTTTGCGAATCGGTGCCGGCTGGAAGAAGTTCACGCGACCATGATCCGACTCTACACCTTCCTGACTTGTAATCGGGAACGCATCGCCTTCAAGCTTGCTGATCTCCCTGGCCGATAGGCTACTCCACTCATTGTACGCTTCGTATTTCAGCGCCAACTTCAGCGCGCTCTGGAACGATGCAAGCGCCTTCTCCTGAACCGGGAATGCGAAGTCATCGAGCGCCATGCGGTACTCATCTTCCTCATCCTCCGTCAAACCAGCAGGTGTCGGGAACGCATACAACTCTTCCGCAAAGTTTTTGTACGAAGAACCAATCCGGTACGCACTCGCTGCAACCCAACGTGGGCTGGCCATGTCAATAACATCGCCGTACATGCCTTCCGCTTTTTGCTGCAACTCAGCCTTCGCAACAAGCGATTTACCGAGGTTACGCATATTTGAGCTAATTTTCGCGTTCACAAACTCGTTGTAAACAACTTCTGCCTGACGGAACCTGGCCTGAGCCGCATAATGACGCGCTTTTCGCTGCTCTTCTTCCGGCAAGGTCTTCCAGGTTTCAACGGCTTTTGCAAAATACGCATCCGTCGTCTTTTCCCAGTTCTTGGGCTTCATTTGCTCGCCCAAAAGACCCAGCTCGAGATTGATCTCAACTTGCTGTGCTTTGGTCGTGGCCGGTTTCTTCAAGAATGTCTCGAAACGCTTCACCGCTGCTGGCCAGCTCTTGCGCTCTTTCTCAAGATACGCCAACTGAAGCTCAACATCGGCCGAGTTCTCACGACCCGGGAACAGTTTCAAATAGCTCTCGTACGTACCGATCGCATTATCCCACTGCTGCAACGCTTCACGCAAAACACCGGCGTTGTAAAGTGCGTCGGCCGTGCGCTCGCTTTCGCGATAATCCGGCGTTCCAAGACGCTCGAAATAACTCGCTGCGCGGTCGAAGTCTGCACGGGATTCGAAAATCGCGCCCATAACAAACAACGCTTCCGGTGCAAGCTTGTCTTTCGGATACGCCTTGACCAAACGCTCGTAGATCTCAACCGCGCGTGGCACTTCGTCACCAGCCTCGTAGATCGCAGCGGCGTTGAACAACGCGCCTGCAGCAAGGTCGGATTTCGGGAATTCCTCAGCCAGACGCAACAGCTCTTTCGCTGCCTTGTCGAACTCTTTTCCTTCCTTCAAATTCATTGCACGCTGATTGATTGCGTACGCAATCGAAGACGTCAGGCTATCTTTAGGCGTCACGTCGAAAATCTTGTTGTCCAACAAGTGACGTGCCCACTTTTCAACCTCATCCCAGCGCTGCAGACGATAGTTTGCTTCC
Organism: Lujinxingia vulgaris; assembly: GCA_040394315.1. Lineage (GTDB taxonomy): Bacteria > Myxococcota_A > Bradymonadia > Bradymonadales > Bradymonadaceae > JACCWM01. The sequence goes on along the minus strand of JBEBSM010000084.1, from coordinate 1,906 downwards.
AGCAGGCTGTTACCCGCAAAGCTCGCGTAACGATGCTTTGGCGCGTAAGTAATGATATTTTCATAACGTGGAATACACGAATCGTAGTGTCCACGACTCTTGTAAACTTCAGCCGCAACGAAGTCGATCGTCGGCGTAATATCCTCTTTCGGATACATCGACGCGTACTGATCACTGGCCGTCACGAAACCAAGCTCAAATTTAAGCAGATCGGTCTTTGGAATTGGCGGCTGATCTTCGGTCGGAGAAGACGTTTGCGCCGACGTTTTGCCCGGCGAACGCTCTTCCATCCGTGCCATTTGCACAAGAATACTATCCTCGTGATGCTGCTTCACAAGCTCGTTGTACGCGTTAACCACTGCAAATGCAGAGTCTTTCACGATAGCTTCAACGTCTTCTTTTTTAGCACCGGCCGGAACACGATCTTCTTTATATAGATCGACAACGGTCTGGTACTGCTTCGCAGCCTTCTCGTAATCATCCAGGCTGTGCAGATAGATTTCCGCCAGGAAGAACGTCATGTCGAACGACAGCGCGCTATCCGGGAAAAGATCGATGAACTGGTGATAATAATTGGCAGCCGTCTGGTAATCCGACTTATTTTCAAGTCGCTGCGCCTGACGATGATAATGGTTGGCCAGGAATGACAACGTCGCTTCATTCAAAAGACGCGCGTTGTTCATCGGACCTTCCGCATCTTTATTATGCGCGGCCCACGTTCCCTTCGGACTCAAATAAGCCACGAAGCGATTCATCGTCTTCTCAAGATCGCCAAAGTCTTCCAGCTTCTTTTTGGAGACGATGATGCTCTCCATCCAGTCCGGAACACGAGGGTGATTCGGTCTTTCGACGAAGAACCACTCGTAAATCTGAATCGCGTCGCCCTCTTTACCCTGTGCTTCCAGAAGTCCGGCCATTGCGCCGAGCTTCTCGTAGGTAAATTCCTTGTCCTTGTGCTTCAGGAAATACTCGCGCGCTTCCTGCCAGCCGTTCTCGACTTCAGCAAAAGCGACGACAAGGTCGTTGATCGCCTGACGCTGAAAGCCCAGCTTGTCGTTCGTGCGCTCAACAACCATCTTGAACGTATTAACACTGTCGCGGAAATCGCTCAGGTTGTAGTGCGTCCAACCCAACTTATAGAGTGCATAGTCATAATCTGCGAAATCCTTAAACGTCAGGACTTTCACATAGTTATCCTTGGCTGCGCCGGACATCTGCTTCTCAAAGAAGAACTCACCGAGCGCCAGATGCGCTTCAGGAATGTACTTTGAGTTTGGATAATTCGTCACAAGACGCTGCAAATAACCAACAGCCTGCGCGCCCTTTCCGGCGTCGATAAGACCACTTCCCAGACGATAAATAACTTCGTCCAGGCGGTTATAATCAGGATATTGTCGCAGGATTTCTTCGTAAATCGCATGCGCTTCGGCGTAATCAGCTTCCGGCTCTTTACAGCCATCGCCCGATGTTCCCGCTTCCGAAGCATCCAGACACGAGTTATAAACCGTACGCTCGCGCAAATACTCCATGTTTCGAAGCTCAAACAAAAGCTCCGCTTTTTGGAACATCCAGTTCGGCTTTTGAGCATTATACGGATCGCTCTCGATGATCTGATCAAGCTTCGAGATCATCCCGCGATTCTTGCTCTCAAGCTGGCGTTTGAGCTGATCGATTTGCTCAGCGCTCATCTTACGGCTCTCGTCCTGAACCTGTGAAAGCGTCAGTTGGGATTCCGTCGGAAGAGTTTCCTCGCCGCTGTCCTTACGCTTGTCGAGTCGCTTGGACTCTTCCTCAACGCGCTTGGCTGCTTCCTCAAGCGTTGTCGCCGAGGTCGAGCGTTTGCTTTTACCCTTCGAAATATCCTGCGCTGCTGCCATCGATCCGATGCCGACGGCCAGCGTGATCA
>JBEBSM010000083.1:0-11927 GCA_040394315.1 Lujinxingia vulgaris | reverse complement strand
CTCGCTGATAAACAAGTTGTCCACCGACCCACGTCATTACCGGCCAGCCAGTCAGCGTGCGCCCATTCCATGGCGTCCAGCCACACCGCGAAAACTGTTCATGATCCGTCACCGTTTCTCGCCGACGCGGATCGATTAAAACAAGATCTGCATGCGCGCCGACTTCCAGACGACCGCGATCTTCGATGCCCCACACGTCAGCCGGTCCGGTGCACAGCCATTGCAATACCTGCTCATAGCTACAAAGCCCGCGAAACGCTGCATCGAGCATGAGTGGCAGCATCGTCTGCACGCCCGGCACGCCGCTGGGCGCCTGGCGGTAGGGCCGCGACTTTTCTTCAGGTGAATGAGGCGCATGGTCCGTTGCGATCATATCGATTTGCCCGGGCAAAAGCGCGCGCCACATCGCCTCGACATCATGCTCCTCACGAAGCGGCGGGTTCATTTGTACCCGCGTTCCGTACATTTCGTAGGCCGACGTGTTCAAAAATAGATGATGTGGGCACACCTCGCAGGTGATTTTTGTAGACAACCCCTGCTCAAGTGCAATTCCACGCGCTTCCAGGACAATTTCCAGCTCGAGATGCGTGGACAGATGCAAAATATGCAAATGACGTCCGTATTTCAGCGCCATTTTACAGGCTAAGCGAACGGCCTCGGCGGCTACCTCTGGACTGCGGATCTCCGAGTGCACGGCCGGATCTTTGCGATCCGCAAACTTCGCCTCACGCGCTTTGAGCATCTGCTCACTCTCGGCGTGCACGCAAATACGTTGATCATACGTCGCAAATACGTGCTCAAGCTCATCCTCACCGGCAACCAGCAGATCTCCCGTGCTGCAACCCATGAATATTTTCAAGCCCGCCACGCCTGCGGCACGTGTGTATTGCGCAGCATTCTCAGGACTGGCCCCAAAGAAAAAGCCGTAATTACACAAGGACTTAGCGCCGGCAACCGCTCTTTTGGCCTGTAAATTCTCCAGCGTCGTTGTTGCCGGCCGCGTATTGGGCATTTCTAAAACCGACGTCACGCCGCCCGCAACCGCTGCCGAGGATCCCGAGGTCCAGTCTTCTTTGTATTCATCGCCGGGCTCACGGAAATGAACATGTCCGTCAATAATCCCCGGCCACAACCAACGTCCTTTGCCGTCGACTGTATCGACCGAATTCGATTTCCCAACAGCAGCCGAAACATCTCCCAGCGCGACGATTCGGCCGTTTTCGACCAGACAATCGCCGGATTGCCGGCCTCTGGGCCCAAAATAAACGACATCGCTGATCCGCAACAAACCCATGCTCTCTCCTCTTTATGTCTTTATGATTACGACATTATTCGCTCCCAACGCGCCAAAAAACCGCTAGAAACCTATGCGCGACGCGCCAAAAAATCAGTGTTTGGGCCGTCTATCTACCGAACTCTCGAAAAGTTACGCGCGCCCTTTCAAATCACTCAAACGTGAATACCATCAGGCATACAGAATTTACGTAGAAATTATCATTAAGAAGTCCAACGACAAGCCGGATTCGATCCCATGTCCTCTCAAGACTTCAACCTGTCGGCCAGACCGCTGTCTGGCGCTATGGCCCCTCGTTCACGCCGACTGACGGCGAGCCATTCACGAGCAGTTTCCGCAACCAGTTTTTTTATCACATTGATAATTTGCTCCGTTACGGTGTTTGGTTTCTGGCTCTCGACGCCTGAATACGAGTACGGCTACGCCCACGGATTTCTGATCCCGGTGTGGTTGTGCGGTATTCTTATTGGAATCGATGCCATCGACTGGTTTCGCGGTCGCCTCGATATTTTTAGTCCCATCGGGATCATTGGCATTCTGGGGTTTCACTTTTTCTTCATCGCTCCGCTTTTGCATCTGCACTGGGATTACTGGATGGCGAACGTCATTCCGCCGTCCGACTGGCGACCGTGGCTGGAGTGGATGGCCTGGCTAAACTTCGGCGGACTCGTTGTTTATCGGGTAACACGCCGCTATTTTTCTACCCCACGTCACCAGAAATCACGCACAGTCTGGCGAGTGCATCCTCGCAACCTGTCGATGGCCATCATGTACGCGCTGATTGCGACGGGCATCTTGCAGCTCCTCATTTATGTGCAATTTGGCGGCATCATGGGCTATATCATGGCTTATGAAGACGGAGGCGATGCCTTCGCCGGTAAGGGCTGGCTGTTTATGCTCTCCGAAAAGTTCCCGGTCATCGCGCTGATGGGTTATGCGCTGTATTTACGCCTCAAAGAAAAATCTGTGAGCTGGACTACGCTGTTGTTGGTTCTGGCCGGATACCTCATCTTGAGTCTTTTATTTGGCGGACTTCGCGGTAGTCGTAGCAACACGGTTTGGAGCCTGTTCTGGGCCGTTGGCATTATTCACTTTTGGATCAAACCGCTGCCAAAACGTATTTTTTACATCGGCGTGATGTTCCTCGTCATGTTTATGTACGTCTACGGTTTCTACAAAAGCGGCGGCTCCGAAACTTTTGTCGCCGTCGTGCAGGGCAGCGAAAGCGTCGAAGATGTCGAAGAGCGAACGGGGCGAAATCTCGAGGCCGCCCTGCTGGGAGATCTTGCGCGTGCAGACATTCAGGCGTTCGTGCTTTTTCGTCTCTACAACAGCAATTATGAGCTGGCCAAAGGCCGAACGTATCTCGGTATGGCGGCGATCATGATTCCACGCTCTGTCTGGCCCGATCGACCGCCCAACAAGGTAAAAGAAGGCACGGAAATCCGGATGGGCATGGGCACTTACATCGAAGGCTACATGCAGAGCTCACGCGTGCACGGCCTGGCCGGCGAAGCGTTGCTAAATTTCGGACCGTATTCGGTGCCATTCTTTTTTATTTTACTCGGCCTCATTGTCGGCCGCACTGAGCGTTTACTACGCGAACTCCCTTCCGAAGATGTCCGATGGCTGCTCGTGCCGTTTTTAATCAACTTGTGTTTTATGACGCTGGTATCAGATTCAGATAACATCCTGTTTTTCTTCTTCAAAAACGGACTTGTGCCCATCGTCGTGGTTTTTGCCGGCTCCAGTCGAATCAAACTCGGCCAGGCCGCCAAAAGACGTGTGCAGCGTATGCCGTTTTAAGATCAACGCTCGGCCGAGCCAGAGTCCAGGCCCCGAGAAGAAAAATGCGTTCTCCGCTCTAAATGTTGCACGAAGCCTGTAATTTGTTTGAATTTATTTAAGGAAAACCAATTATGGCACTCAAAGTTCTACATCTCATGACATCCATGACGCGTGGGGGGATCGAAAAATGGTTATTAACCATGGCCCAGACGATTCCGCGCACCGAAATTGAAATGGATTTTTGTTGCAAAGGAGCAACCATTGGCGAGCTTGCACCGGTGGCCCAGTCGCTTGGGGCGAAGATTTATCACTGCCCGCTTCACCCGACGCTTGTGGGATATACACGAGAATTGCTCGAAATTTTGAAGCGTGAAAAATACGATATCGTTCACAATCATCTCGAAGCGCACAGTGGCCTGGGCGCCTGGGTTGCCAACAACTCGCGCGTGCCGGTGATTACTTCGTTTCATAACACGCAGTTTCCACCGGCGACTGCCTGGACGCAGTCCATGGGTGTGCGTCAGTTGCGCCATGCCTACAGCCGGCTGTCGATCAGTTATGCGCTGAAAAACTCGCGGACGATCACCGGCTGTTCGATGGGAGTTTTGCAGAGTCTGTACAAAGGCGCCGGGCCAATCCCGTCGGGAGCACGGCCGTTGTACTACGGCGTCGAAATCCCAACGCTTCCCAGTGATGAGCAACGCGCATCATTTCGGGCCGAGTTTGGCTGGCACAAAAGCACGCCGGTTCTGCTTCACGTTGGCCGGTTTGCTCCACAAAAAAACCACGAAGGTTTGCTCTCTATCTTTGAAAAAACCCTCAAAGCAGTACCGGAAGCACGCCTTCTGATCGTCGGCCATGGCCCTCTGGAAGCTAAGATCCAGGCTGACATCAAAGCTCGTGGGCTCGCGCAAACCGTCATGTTACTCGGCGCGCGCGACGACATTTCGCGCCTGATGAGTCTGTCCGACGTGTTCGTTTTCCCGTCCCATCATGAAGGCTTTGGACTGGTCGCCATCGAAGCCAACGCCGCGCAGCTACCCGTGGTCGGAACGCGAATTCCCGGCCTGAGCGAAGCCATTGATGAAGGTAAAACCGGTCTGCTACACGACATAAAAGACGTTCAAGGCATGGCCAATTCCGTAATTCGCATGCTGAAAGATTCCGATTACCGACACGCGCTTGGTCGCAATGGACGCGCCCGAGCTCGCCGAAATTTCTCCGTCCAGGCCGGCGCACGCCGCTTAATGGAGGTTTATGATGAAAGTCTTAGTATCGGCTAGCGCACGCTTTGCCATCGCCCCGAACGGCACGCTTTGGACGCCCAATGCTTCGCTTCGCTACGCATTTTGGGCGCGATATCTCGAAGTCTTTGACGGCGCGCGCCTGGTCGTACGCGCCAAATCAGAAAACGACATTCCTCACGACTGGGTACAGGCCGACGGCCCCGGCATTGAGGTCGTCGCGCTGCCACACTTTGTCGGACCCATTCAGTTCGCGCGCCATTTGCGCAGAGTCCGCAACATCATCAACGCCGCACTTACGCATCCGGACGCAACGATGTTGCGTTTGCCCTGCGTGGTCGGAAACGAGCTGTGGCGTCAACTCGAACCCGACCGCCCGTACGGCGTCGAAGTCGTCGGAGATCCACAAGACGTCTTTGCAGCCGGCGCCGTTCGTCATCCTTTAAGCCCGCTGTTGCACTGGTGGTGGCCAAGAACGCTGCGCGCTCAGTGCGGCGATGCCACAGCCGCAACCTACGTGACCGAACACACGCTGCAACGGCGTTACCCGGCTTCGATCAACGCGTTTCGCACGCATTATTCCAGCGTCGATTTGCCGGCCGATGCCTTCGTCGACCATCCACGGGACTACACCCAGGCGTCGGCCTACTCGGTAAAAAAGCCGCTCAAAATCATCACCGTCGGCTCACTCAGTCAGCTCTACAAAGCGCCCGATGTGCTGATCGATGCAGTCGCACAATGCGTAAAAAGCGGTCTGAACCTCGAACTAACACTGGTCGGTGATGGCGCGTTTCGGGAGCGATTGCAGACACAGGTAAGCCGACTGGGGCTGCAAAACCGCATTCATTTTGCCGGACAAATCAGCGCGCACGACGTCCGTAAACACCTCGACCACAGCGACCTTTTTGTGTTGCCCTCGCGCACCGAAGGACTCCCACGTGCCATGATCGAAGCCATGGCACGCGCACTTCCGTGCATCGGTTCGTTCATCGGAGGAATCCCCGAGCTGCTCGCTGAAGAAGATCTCGTCGAAGCCGGAGATCACCGAATGCTGGCTCAAAGAATCACCCGGCTCTACCAGCAACCCCACATGCTTACCCGAATGTCGATCCGAAATTTCGAACGCGCACATCACTACCAGACCGAAATTCTGCGCGAGCGCCGGACGGCTTTGTACCGCCACGTCCGCGCACGAACCGAAGATTGGCTGCAGGCAAACTACACCGCACGCCGGGCCTGACACTCCTGAAAATCATTACTTATCAACCACTTACACCGAACAAAAAAGAATCTAATAATTTAAAAGACTGTATTTGATAATTTCTCGCCGCCGAACAAAAAGGTAGAAATTCATGAAGCGATTACTTCAAGTCAGTACGGTACCGCAAACCCTCAGCAGATTTATCGCACCGATTTCACAACATTTCCGAGCGCTCGGCTGGCAGGTCGACGCCATGAGCGCCGGCATTTCCAACGATCCGATCTGTCGCGCCGCTTTCGATCAGACCTTCGATGCAACCTGGTCGAGAAACCCCGCAGATCCGGCAAATTTACTCATGGCCTCGCGCCGAATGCGTACGCTGGTTGAACAAAACTCCTACGACATCGTGCACGTTCATACACCGGTTGCTGCGTTTATCACCCGCTTTGCCCTGCGCGGACTGCGCAAACGTGGACGTCCCGCCGTTGTCTACACAGCCCACGGATTTCACTTTCACAAAAGCGGCAACTTCCTGTCCAACAACATCTTTTTGGGCCTCGAAAAACTCGCCGGTTCTTGGACCGATTACCTGGTTGTCATGAACCAGGACGATCACCAGGCGGCCCTGAACTGGAACATCGTTCCCGAAGACCGAATCCAGTACATGCCCGGAATCGGCGTCGACACCCGCGCATTCAGCCCGCGTCGTGTGCCGCCACAGCAAATCGCAGCCATTCGACGCGAGCTCCACCTCAGCATCAACGATCGCCTCTTTTTGATGATCGGAGAATTCATCCCGCGCAAGCGCCACGCCGACCTGGTTCATGCCATCGCAAGGCTCGCGGACCCAAACGTGCACGTAGCCTTTGCGGGCATTGGAAAAACCATGGAAAAAACCCGCAAGCTGGTCGAGGAGCTCGGTCTGCTCGATCAGATCCATTTTCTCGGCCAACGAAGCGATATTCCTGCGCTGATCCGCGCAAGTTATATGACAATTTTACCCTCAGATCAGGAAGGTTTGCCGCGCTGCGTTCTCGAATCCCTGTCCATGGGCATTCCGGTTCTGGGCAGCAAGGTGCGCGGAATCAAGGAGCTCATTGATGACCGCTCCGGCCGACTATTCCCGCTGGGAGACACGCAGGCGATTGCCGAACAAATCGCATGGTGTCTCCAACACCCCACCGAAGTTCGCGCCATGGGGCAGCACGCTCGCCAGCGCATGACGGCCGTGTTCGACAACCGATATATTCTGGCAATGCACGAAACGCTCTACGCCCAGGCGCTGCGCGAAAACCGCGAACACTGGGCTACACAACGGGTATGGACGCCCCAACAACATCCATAAACGCTTTCAAAACAAAGACTTACGTCATTGGAGTGTTTTAAAACCGCCCGATCGTCAGAGTTTTTCACCAGACGCCGATGAGTTCATCCATGATAAGTCCACGCACATTCTACATTTTCGGAGGTGGCGGCCACGGCAAAGTGGTCGCCGACCTGATTCGAATCCTTGGGGGAGAAATCGCCGGTTACGTCGATCAAGACCGCACCAAAATGGGCGTCGTCGTCGAGCCCGGTGGCGCAATGGTCGTCGCCTTACAAAATGAATTGCTAGATTTTTTAGCCCGTCGCCATCGTCTCCCCGGCTCAGCCGACGCGGTCGTTCTGGCCTTCGGTGATGGCCAGAGTCGCCTGGATTTACTTGAAACCATCGGCGATGAATTCTGCCCCCCGCTTATACACCCGACAGCTTTCGTCAGCCCTTCGGCACGCATTGGCGCCGGCACCGTGGTTTTACCCGGCGCCATCGTCAACGCAAGCTCCACCGTCGGGCGAGCTGTAATCATCAATAGCGGCGCAATTATCGAACATGACTGCAAAATCGGAGACGGTGCGCATATTTCACCACATGCAACCATGTGTGGGTCAGTCCGGGTAGGCGCACGAAGTTGGATCGGAGCAGGCAGCACCGTAATCCAGGGTATCGATATCGGTAACGACGCCATCGTAGGAGCAGGTGCAACCATCATTCGTTCGGTTCCCGACTCTATCACCATTGTCGGCAACCCGGGCCGCGCAATCCGTCCCCCTACGAGGTTTTGACGATGCCTACGATTTGTAACACCGCTCATGCCCTGCCGACGTCAACTTTTGCTTCGTCATCTATTTGACTGACACAAAGGATCCTCAAATGCCCGCGATTAAGGGTGTTGTTCTGGTTTCAGGAGGCTATCAATGAAGGTTCTTATTACAGGTGCCGGCGCTTTGTTAGGCCAGGGCATCATCCGCGCGCTACGAAATTCCGATCTCAACGCAACCATCATCGCCGTTGATCCCGATCCACTCGCCGCCGGACTGTATTGGGCAGACGCCGCCTACCTGGTACCCTGGGCAACCGAACCCGATTTTCTCGATCAAATGGAACGTATTCTTGCACGTGAACGCCCGGACGTAATGCTGGTTGGCACCGACGTTGAGTTAACACTCCTTTCGCAACATCGTGAACGACTGGAAAAGAAATACGACCTTCACCTCGTCGTCAGCCCGGAGCATGTCGTTCACATCGCCGAGGATAAATGGCTCACCTACCAGTTCTTGCGCGAACTTCGCATGGACTATCCGGCGTCATGCCTTCCTGGCGACGAAGACAAACTGATCGCAGAAGTCGGTTTTCCGCTCATCGTAAAACCACGCATTGGTTGCCGCTCGATTGGCGTGAGCATTGTTCACAACCGCGACGAGCTCATGCGCATGGTGGCTGCAGATCCGGGCTGCGTGATCCAGGAATGTGTTGCCACTCCCGACGACGAATACACAGCCGGTGCACTGGTCTTTGATGGCAAATGCGACGCCACCATCGTCATGCGACGACAACTACGCGACGGAAATACCTACCAGGCATTCGTCAACGATTATCCCGAACTCAACCAACATGTCCGCATTCTGGCAGAAAAACTCAAAGTCCACGGTCCGGTCAATATTCAATTCAGGCTCGATGGCGACCGCATGAAAGTGTTTGAAATCAACGCGCGATTCTCCGGCACAACACCACTGCGCGTACACGCTGGTTTCAACGAAGTCGAAATGGTCATCCGTCATGTCATGGAACAAAAACCCATCATCCAGCCCGAGATCAAGCCCATCACAATCTTACGTCACTGGTCCGAAACCATCGTGCCTCACAACATGCTCTTAACCCCTGAATCCCCCTGATTACACACCAAACCCGGCGCTACCGCCCGCGCGCTCATGGCAAGTAGCGTTCATACATTCCGATTGTCGGTTGATATTTCTTTCCCGCCGGGAGTAGCGTGCTCCCGGAACTCCTTCCCGCACACGACTCGATTTTTGGCGGAAGGACGCAAACGCGCATCTCAACCGAGGGTTTTTCAGACGTGCATCACGACGAGCAGTCCCCAACACCAGACGGCGATACCCGCCTTGCCGACAGACGTCTCGAAATCGCATTTCGTTTACTGACCTTTGGCGGCATCGGATTTATTCTGCTCGGCAGCGCCATGCAATTATTTACGCATGGAGCGCTTCAACCCGATCTGATCGCGTTCGATGCGCTACTTCCCGCTCTGATAAGATTCCAGCCACAGGCGCTGACCACCTTCGGCATCATCGCCCTGGTACTAAGCCCGGCACTCGGTCTACTCGTTCTTATCTGGACATACGCTCGCCAGCGCGAGCGACTCATCCCGCTTGTTGCCCTGCTCGTTTTCACGATCATCCTTTTAGGCGTCCCGATCGAACACTGGACCCGAGGAGTGTGAAATGTTGAGCCTCTGGGTGTTTATAACCGCGATGCTGGCCGGCGGTTTTGGTTCCATGGTTGGACTGGGCGGCGGAATTTTCATCGTTCCCGTACTTTCCGTCGTCCTTGGCGTCGATCTCAAGGTCGCCATCGCCGCCAGCGCGATTTGCGTCGTCGTCAACTCCCTGAGTGGCACCGGCGTGTACTTGCGCGCTCACATGGTCCACATCAAACTTGGCCTATTTTTACAGATCACCACAACGCTCGGCGCTATCGTAGGCGGCCTGCTCGTGATCTACGCGCCTGTCCACCTGCTCAAAGGCGGATTTGCGCTCATTTTGTACGCAATGATCGCCTCCATGATCCGAAAGCCCGAACCCAAACCTCCATCTGCCGCAGCCACCGCCGACCGCCTTGGTTTGCAAAGCTCCTATAAAGATCCAGCGCTTCGCACCACGGTCACCTACACCCCCGACTCACTCCTACCCGGCATGTTTTTCTCAAGCGCAGCCGGACTCGTTTCCGGCCTACTCGGCATCGGCGGCGGCGCCGTCCAGGTCCCCCTCATGAACACCATCATGCGTGTTCCACTAAAAGCATCGGCCGCCACAAGCACCTTCATGGTCGGCATCACGGCATCGGTCAGCGCGCTAATTTACTACTCCAGCGGTCTGGTCGACGCGACCGTCACCGTGCCCGCCATCCTCGGAATCATGCTCGGCTCGCAAACCGGCGCACGCCTTGGCCGCAACGTACCGACCGCAATTATTCAATCCGTCCTCATCGTTGTCCTCATCATACTCGCCACCGCAATCCTCCTCGAAGCCGTCGGAATTCTCGAATAACCCCGCCCCCTCAAACCGACCCAACGCACCACGGCGAGTCATAAATCGAGGAACGCGAAATCATCGCGACGACGGCGACCTATAAGGTCGTCGAGAAGCGATGATGAAGCGATCCTCGATTTAGGACCGCCGCCCACAGGTGGCTAGCGTCATAAGTTTGACATGTATCGACAGCTCTCCAGGACTGCGATACACTCCAAATTGGGAACAAAAACCCCAATCCCTCAATCTTTTCAATCCGATACACTAACAAATCCCGGAGCTTATTCATGAACCGCACTTTAAAAGTCGTCGGAATCAGTCTGATGGTTTTGGCCCTTGGAGCATGCTCCGACGAAACTGGCTCCTCTAACAACGGCTCCGGCACCAACAACGGCTCCGGCACCAACAACGGCTCCGGCACCAACAACGGCTCCGGCACCAACAACAAACCCGGCACCAACAACAAACCCGGCGCCAACAACAAACCCGGTGCCAACAACGACACCCCCAAATGCGTTGGCCTCGAATGCCAGCAAACCGTCTGCGAAACGGCCGGCGCAACCACCAGCATTTCCGGCGTCGTCACGATTCCCGCCGGAACCCTCCCGCTGCCAAACGCCGTCGTGTACGTCCCCAACTCTGCTGTCGATCCCATCAAAGAAGGCGCATCCTGCGAGCGCTGCGACGATGCACTTTCCGGAGATCCCGTCGTCCAGACCACCACCAATATCCTCGGCGAATTTGTGCTCGAAAACATGCCCGCCGGACAGGAAATCCCGATCGTAATCCAGGTCGGGAAATGGCGTCGCCAGATAACCGTTCCCACCGTTGAACCATGCGACAACACCGAGCTGCCCGCCGCACTCACGCGCCTGCCACGCAACCGCAGCGAAGGCGACATCCCCAAAATCGCGCTCACAACCGGCGGCGCCGACGCCCTCGAATGCCTGCTCCCAAAACTCGGCCTCGACCTTGCTGAATTCACCCCCGAAAGCGAGCAAGGACGCGTCAACCTCTACAGCGCACGCGACGGCAGCTCTCGATTCAGAAGCAACCTCAACGGTGGCGCCAGCTTCACCGCCGCAAAATCATGGTGGGATGACCTCGACAATCTCAAAAAATACGACATCGTCCTCCACTCCTGCGAAGGCCAGTCCTATGCGGGCGACAAATCCACGGCCGCTCGCAAGGCACTTCAAGACTACGCCGACATGGGTGGACGCATCTTCTTATCCCACTGGCACAGCACCTGGATCAAAGACGGAACACCCGACTTTCGATCCGTCGCAAACTGGAACAATTCAAGCTCCGGCATCCGCGACGGCTCCACCATTCACATCAATCAGGGCTTCGAAAAAGGCCAACGCCTGGCCGACTGGATGCTCGAAGTCGGTGGCTCGCGCCGCCTTGGCGAACTACAAATCAACGAAGGCCGAAACTCCGTCGCCTCCGTCAACGCACAACTCGCCCAGCAGTGGATTTCGATGAGCGATAACCACAGCCGAAACCCGCAATACTTCAGCTTCAATGCACCCGTTACCGTGCCCGACACCGACCAGTGCGGACGCGTTGTCTTCAGCGACATCCACGTTTCCTACGGCAACGAGCCCGGCAAGCGATTCCCCGAAGGCTGCACGACCACCGAATTCTCACCCCAGGAAAAAGCACTCGTCTTCATGCTTTTTGACCTCTCCTCATGCATCATCCCAGACTGCGCCCGCACAACCTGCGAAGAAGCCGGCGACGTCTGCGGCAACATTCCCGACGGCTGCGGCGGCACCCTGAGCTGTGGTCTGGAAGTCGACGAAGCCTG
>JBEBSM010000082.1:0-11971 GCA_040394315.1 Lujinxingia vulgaris | reverse complement strand
GGTTTCTAGAAAAAATGAATTTCAATAGAAACAGCAAGGCAGCGTTGTGTCTGAAATTCTATTAAACGGCTTTGAAACGTCGCGAACTGTTGCACAAAAAGTCGCAAACGGCGCGAAACGGCGGTACGACATGGCTAATTTGACGGCCTGCCATGCCAGAAACACATGCCAGAAATAACACTGGAAATGAATAAAGTTTCACAGCCTTCCAATTTGCCTACTGCCCTACTTGAATTGCGTTATCGCCTATCGCCCGTCGATACTCGCCCCAAAAGAGTCCGCAGAATAACCAACAATAGAATACCCGTTACCATCAAGATCGCGGACAGCGTTCGAGCTAGCTCGATACTCACCTCAAGCCCAGAATAGACCGCCAATGTCATTGTTTGCGTTCGACCGGGGAGATTTCCTGCAAAAACCAGCGTTGCCCCAAACTCTCCGAGCGCTCGTGCCCAACTGAGAGCCGCGCCGCTAATAAGCCCAGGCAACGCAAGTGGTATTGCGATACGAAAAAAAGTCTTCGTAGAAGATGCTCCAAGAGAACGCGCGACGACCAGAAGCTCCTCATCAATTCGACGAAACGAAGCAAGTGCCGATTGGATAAAAAACGGTGCAGATACAACGACCTGCGCGAGTACAACTGCTGTTGTTGTGAATGTCAGTCGAATACCCAGCCAATGATCAAGATATTCGCCCAATAAACCGTAGCGACCAAATGTCAAAAGGAGCGCGACGCCTACTACTGCGGGTGGGACAACAATCGGCAGTTCCACAAGCGTTTCTAAAGCACCTACAAGACGCGTCGCTCGCGCGCGCGCAAGAAACCAGGCGAGTGGCAAACCACCAGCGATAATGAGTCCCAGACTGATAAACGTAGTTCGTAAACTCAGCCATAGCGCTCCACGAACCATCGGGTGGTTCAGTTGCTCAATGACAGATCCAAAGCCAAAGCCAGCCCCTAGCACTAAAACTGCGAGAGGAATTACCAGCAGAGAGAGTAAACCTACTGCCAGAACACTCCCAACGACGGCCCACAAGGTATCTTGTACACGCATCGGACTGCGCAGCTGTTTTTTCATGGGTTCTTGGACTGCTTCTGAATGTATTTCGGATGCTGAAATCCATAACGTGACAGTGTGGCAATGCCGATTTCCGATTGTACCAAGTCAATAAAATCTTGCGCATGCGTTCCGGAAGGCGCTGCGTCGAGCTTACCGATATAATAGGACGCCACCACGTTAAATTTGGGCGAGATCTCGATGATACGAACTTTGTCGCCTGCAGAAATTGCATCGGTTCGATAAACCAATGCGGCATCTGCTTCGCCCAGAACCACTTTGGCAAGCGCTAGTCGAACGTTATTTTCACGCGAGGCAACACGTGCAAATACGTTCACAGAGAAGTCGCCACCCAGCTCACTGGCTGCCTTCGCGATTACTTGGTCACTATAGCGACCTACGGGAACTTCTGGGCCGCCTAAGACGATGCGCTCAACGTCCGCAAGATCTTCAAACCGCTTCAATCGCTGATCGCCGGCGGGCGTTACGACGACCAGTGCATTCTCTGCGAAATTGTCATTCGAGACAACAAGTCCGCTCGCTACGAGGGTGGCAATATGCTCGTGGTTTGCCGACGCAAAAACATCGACCTGGGCTCCTTGTTCAATTTGCATTCGCAAACTCTGACTGCCTGCAAAATTCAGCACCACTTTAACACCGGGCCGCGTTGCTTCAAAATCGTTCGCGATTTGTTCAAACGCTTCTTTTAATGACGCAGCGGCCGAAACCGTTACTTCGTTCAAGTGAGGTTTCGTTGCTTTGCATGAAACAAACAGTACGGCCACCACCAATACGAGTAACAACTTACCGTACAAAAAACCTCTCACGAATCATGCTCCATTTCGATCAGCGACGTCACAAATGACGGAATATTATCACCACAATCTTCGCGGACGTCATCCATCGCTCCAAAATAATGGGTATGACCGGCATCAAGCACAAGGATATGCGTCGCGAGAGCCAACACGTCACGCCAATCGTGGGTCACAAATAAAAGATTACAGTTCTCTCGACTGAGATAATCCAAAAGACGTTTTCGAAGCGGTGCTCGGACCTGAGCGTCGAGCGCAGCAAACGGTTCATCTAACATGAGCCATTGGGGTTGCACAGCCAGGGCACGTGCCAGTGCAACACGTTGGCGCTCACCTCCCGATAGACCCTGCACATTACGGAATGCCAGCTCATCAACACCCCACGCTTGTAGCAGGTTTAGCGAGGCTTGCTGGATTTCGGAGCGTTTCATCCGACCCGCTTTGGACTCGAGTGCAAATGCGATGTTTTGCCATACATTCATGTGCGGAAATAACCCGTATGACTGCGGGACATAGCCAATCTGGCGATATTCTGGCCCCCAATTGATACGTTTACTCGAATCAAAAACGACCGATTCTCCCAGACAGATACGTCCACGTTCTGGGCGATGAATGCCCAACAGGGCTTTTAATAACGTCGTTTTTCCAGACCCATTCGCACCAAGCAGAGCGATTCTTCCGCCACTGGCTGCAAAATCTACGCTCAGCGAAAACTCGTTAAGCGCAACGGAAACACTTGCGGAAATTCCTGACATGGAGCGCCTCACACAGACGGAACTGCAAGTGCTCGAACCAACTCAACACTCGGGATTTCAACATTTTTACCGGATACCACAACGATCCCTTCTGCGATAAAACTCATCAACAATACGCGTACATGGGCCGCATCAAGACCCACGAGACGACCAATTTTTGCCGGTTTAAGAACCGCACCAAAGGTCGCAACATCATTATCAATTTGCCCCTGTGATTCCGCCAAATGAATCAACACTCGCGCAACTCTCGACGCCGGCGAGGTGCACAGCAGCGGCATGATGGGAAATGTGACGACCGACTTACTACTCAGCCATCCACCGAGCGACGTTTCCACATTGCCCATATGCTCACGCGTAATATCTCGAAACGCATCTTGCGAAACGGCGCATAACGTCGTTTCGTCAAATGCAGTCAGGCTGCCGAGCTTTTTTTCGCCATCCTCGCTCGGCTTCCCAGTAAGCTTCGTTTGACCGTAAATGTCACCGGTCTTCAGCCGAGTTTGGCCTTGTGAGACGCCGTTATCAAGAAAAACGTTGCCACCAAGAATGACGTAGACATCATCATCATCTCGTTCGTGGTAAATTTTCGCCCGATGCCCCCAACGTTCGATGTGTCCCTGCTTCTTTAATTCCCGAAGCACCTGTTCAGGAAGGCGAGCATCGATACCAAGCCGACGAAAAAACCATAATTCGGATGCATACATACGACAAAATCCTGGCACAAACCGTAAGTTTCCATAGCAAATTCACTCTATAGATCTAAAACAACGATTAAACCATTGCTTATGCCTTGTGAGAGTTTGGTTGCTCAACGCGAAACACTATCTCATGTTTCATGTCAATGTGTCGCGTAACGACGTCGACCATTGCTGCAATCCGTTGGCCGCTGTCACCAGACGGTCGGCTACCGAGTACTTCCCGGCAACTTTCGCACGCACGCCCGAGCGCCGCCATGGCTTCTGCCGGTCCCGGTGGATTTGAAAAATCTGGCGCCGGTGGCGGCCGCAGATCACTACCACGCACAGGCTCGACGAAACTCTCCAAGCGAGCAAGTAATTCCGACATCATGGGCGCAACATCGGTATCGACTGCGCCGCCGCCCATGTGAGCGGTAATCGCGCGACGCAATCCCTGCACCTGCGACGACGATTCCTGAGGCCAGGGCAACTGTTGCATTGGACTTGCGCCGCCACTTCCTACTCGATTGTTATTCATGAATGTTGCTCCCGCCAGATGCGCGCCGCGATATCATCGAGCGCGTCGGATTGTTTACGATCCATCAAAACTTTCTGCTCTGCAAGCCACTGTTCGTGATGCTTTTCTACAGCTTTCAATTGTCGACTCGCTTCTAACAAATCAACGCGCGCTTCCTCCACCGCGCGTTCCTGCACGTGTTCCGCAAGTTCCGCACGGTTTATCGCACGCTGCATGTCTTTTTCATCGAGTTTCAAGCCATCAATATACGCATCGAAACTGTGTACATCGGCCATCGCAAGGGATTTCTCGACAACGTCGACATCGAATGCCTTACAGAGCTGCGTACGCCGAACGATCGCAGCTTCCAGCGTTTCACAACATTCGATGGTCACCCGTTTTCTACGCTCAAGCTCATTTAATTGCGCACCATATTCCTGTTCGGCTTCTTCTTTGGCCCGCCCACGCAAGTCCAACAACACTTTTAGATCATACTGGCTCATGGAATACCTTATCCAAAAAGATCGAGCATTCGCTCAATGGTCTCTTCCAACGTCGTGTATTCATCGAGCCCTTGCTTGAGAAGACCTTCGAGTTCTTCGATCAAATCAATCGCAAAATCGACCTTTTCATCCGTGCCATATTCGTAGGCACCAAGACTAATCAGATCACGTTTAGCCTCATACGTCGCAAGCGTTTCACGAAACTGCCCGGCTGCTTTTACGTGCTCACGCCGAGTAACCGAACTCATAACCCGCGACAAAGATGGCAACACGTCAATCGCCGGCCAATGATTTCGACTCGCCAAATTTCGATTCAAAATAATGTGGCCATCCAGAATACCGCGCACCTCGTCAGAAATCGGTTCTTCCATATCGCCACCCGCAACCAGAACCGTATAGAGCGCCGTAATCGAGCCGTTTGCCGAATTTCCCGTCCGCTCCAACAATCGTGGAAGCATACTAAAAACACTGGGCGGATAACCCTGGCGAGCAGGCGGTTCGCCGGCCGCCAGCCCGACCTCGCGTTGCGCTCGTGCAAAACGCGTCACGGAGTCCATCATCAACAACACGCTCTTACCCTGCTCTCGAAACCACTCCGAAATTGCAGTGCCCACAAAAGCCGCCTTCAAACGCACCAAACTCGGCGCATCACTGGTCGCACACACAACCACAGCACGCTTAATGCCTTCATCCCCCAACACTTCTTCCAAAAAGTCGCGCACCTCACGGCCACGCTCGCCTATCAGCGTAATCACGATGATTTCAGCATCGCTGCCGCGCGCGATCTGCCCCATCAACGTCGACTTCCCAACACCCGACCCGGCAAACAAGCCCACGCGTTGCCCGACACCGACCGTCAACAATCCGTCAATCGCTCGCACACCCATCGACATCGGATGAACAATTCGCTGACGCTCCAGCGGATCGGGCGCCTCACGCATGATAGGCCAGTCCTCAAAACCTGGTCCTACCAGCGGCGGGCCGCCATCAATCGGTCGACCCAGACCATCCAATACGCGCCCCAAAAGCCCATATCCACACGCGATCGACAGAGGCTTTCCGGTCGAATGAACTTCGTCGCTCGGTCCAATTCCTTCCACTCCACCGAGTGGCATCAAAACAACAAGTTCGTCTTTAAAACCAACAGCTTCAGCAGGCATTACACTACCATCAGAACGATGAATATCAACCAATTCACCCACCGAAGCATTCGGAACAACCGCACGCACCACCAGCCCCGTTACCTCTTGTACACGCCCCCGAAACTGCACAACGTCAGCATCATCCAACCGCTCGAGATAACGCCCCAATATCGAAGATGATATGCCTGCAAAACGTTCTTCGACCATCACTTCCCTCCCTTGAGTAAGACTTCTCTCAACACATTTAACTGCACTTCAAGACGTGCATCCAACCGCCCCGACTCCGTTTCAATCACACATCCCCCGCGCTCAACCTGCGCATCGCCGCCAAAATACAGCGCCGCTCCCTCAACTTCCTGCGCTAAATCGTGGCGCAACGCCTCAACTTTCGGCAAATCGTCAGGATGAACAAACACCACGATCTGACGCTTACCCCGAACGTGCACCAGACTCTTTGCAACGATGTCGCGCAACACACCTGGATCGACTTCGATCGAATGTCCAATGACCTGACGAGCTATCTGAAACGCCAGCTCAATCATGTCCGCTTCCGCGCCACTCATCAGCCGATCGTACTCGTTGCGCGCGCGTTTCAACTCATCAAGCAATTCCGCAAACGCTTCCACACGCCCTTTTTCACGCGCATCCACCTGCGCTTTTTGAACATCTTCCGCAGCAGACGCCACAATCTTTCTCGCTTCCTGACACGCCTGTCGCAAATAGTTTTGAACCGCCTGCACCTCCCGAACAACCCCGCCTTTCAAGACGCGAATATCTCTACGCGCAAACAGCGCCTGAATATCCGCCCCCGTTCCTTCCGGAGATTTCAAAACCGTAACTGCCCCGCGCGGACTCCGCGCAGCAGGAACCGAAGTAGAAGACGTAGGAATAGCTTCCCGCACACCTACTGCCGCCGCTCCCGCAGCCCGCACATGCGCCGGCAAAGAATCGATCGACAACGCTCCCGTCATCGACATTTCACTTACCAGCCCGTTCCCTCCACTCGTTGACGGCCCTGGACGATGAACCACCGGCCGACTCCCCGTCGTTTCCGCAGCAGGCGCCGGCCGCCGCACTACACTCCGAGACCTGTCCGAAATATGTCGTTCGTCATTACTCATGTTGATATCCCCTTTTGCGCAACCAAGCTCAAACCCTCAAGCGCAAATTGCGCAATGCCATCCAGATCATCACGACTGCTTCGCAAACTTCCCTGATAATACCAGAGAAAAACGCGCCCCAACTCGCCACCCAATGACTCGGCAATCTTCGTAATTTGACGACGAAACCGCGTACCTGCCGCACAGGCTACAAAATACATTCCAAGATGCCCCAATCGTTGCTCGACCTCTTCAAATCGTCGACTCAACACGATCAAAACTTCCCGAATCCGCACCTCTTCCTCTTTGCTAACAACTCGATCTGCCGCCAGACACACATCCAGAAAATCCATCAGCCCCTCGCCAAGTTCCCGCCGTGTGCGAATCATCTGACGGCGATCCTGCTGACGCACGACCACCGAAAACTGAAACAAGCCAATTTGAAGCATTCGCCCAGGCAACTCACGCGGCGGCAATAAACTCAACTTCTGCAGCGAATAACTCGACGCCTCTCGCCACAATTCACCCGATACCCACCGCGTTTTCGCATAATCTTCACGCGCAATTTCATCCGCCAACGCCCACTTTTGTAAAAGCTCTGTACGCGCGTCGTCATCAAGCTTTGCAATTGCGTTTAGCTTCGGCAGCAATACCTTTTGTGCCTGCGGCTGAAGCACACGCAGCAATTCTTCACCACCTCCAAACTTTGAAATGGCCCACAAATAACTTGCCTCAGACTCGTTGAGTTCATGCCTGGTTATCGTCATGACTTTCGCCGCACGATAAAGAATATCGCGACCGCCGCAAGCGCTACGATCATCGCCACCATCGTGCCAAACACGACCTGCAACGGCATTTTGCTGCGCGGTGAAACCGACAGCGGTCCTAACTGCGCCATCGCCGGCTCCAACAACGGCTCCGAACTTCGCGCCAGCGGCATAATCACCACGCGAATCGCATCCGACTCCAATCCCTCGACGCCGCCAGAAACCAGCGCCCGCACACCTTCAATTGTAATCGGCGGCTCCTCCGTGCCTCCTCGATATTGCACCAAAATACTCGCCCGTGGACGTTCCACAACATCGCCCGACAACTGAACGCGCGGCTTTTGCGGAATCACCAGATTCACGTGCGCATCCACGACTCCCTCGATTTTCAACAACGTCTGCTGAAGCTCCAACGCCGTCGCATACTGCAATACAATCCGCTCTTCACTCGCGGTCGGAATCAATCCGCTGCTTGGATAAAACTGCCCAAACCCACTCGACTTCGGACGCGGCAACCCCTCATTCTGCAACACCTGCCACGCTTCCACCCGACTTCCCGACGGCACCGTCACGATCCACATCTCGTCACCCGCCGGATCAACTTCCTTATTTGCCTCAATCGCGTTTTGCTCGAGCACAACCACCATTTCATTGGCAGCGCCCTCACTCAAACCGTGATGAAGCGGCTCGCTACAACCTACCGACAAAACCAAAACCGCGAGTATCACACCCCAAACCCAACGGACTTTCATGCAAAACCTCCCTTAATCTTCCCCGTAAAAACATCCACGTTCACAAATACTAGCCCCATCAAACCTGCGTATTCATTACCTGTTTCAGCCCGCCCGTCGCCTTCTCCACAACCTTCGTCGCCAGATCTATCTTTTGCGAATAGCTGTAAATCAGCGCCTGCATCTGCAACATATCCTTTTGTTCCATCGGCCCACCGCGCATGCATTTCGTCATCATCTTATCGATCTGCTTTTCATCCTTCAGCACGCCGTTCATAAAGTCGTTGATCCGCGACTTCTCCACGCCTTCCGTCTTCTGCATCGCCTCAACCGGCCCCGCAGCCTTCGCCTGCTCCACCGGATTCGCAGCCTCCGTTTGCCGGTTCATCACTTCCTGAAAACTCGCCCCACCATCCTTTTTCCCCGCCTTGCCCACTTCCTTCACATCTTGTGGCTGCTGCAACGCCTGCGCGGCAAGTTTTCCACCAATCGGATCGCTGATCATTTTCAAGCTCCATGGTTGTATTCTTCAAAAAACCGTCGTCCTTATGCAAAACCGCTCGATCTGTTATCGACAGATTTTCCAAAATGTTGCCTATTATTTTCATTTTCCTGGCATTTAGTCGTTTTCAGGCCCCAAACACCCCTTTTCGCCCTCAAAAAACACCCAATCTGATCACATTCGCAACAACCTACAGAACGCACGATCTCTCCGCCGCAGTTTGCTCAAAACCTCAAAGTGCGCTAACTCCGTGCAACTTCAGTACGATGCTGATTCGCATGTAAATAAGGATGAAAAATGAACAAAAACAACGTCCACGACATCACTCCTGGACGAAAACCCTCTCCTTTAAGCAACTTTTCCGACTTCCAAATAAGCCCTCGACGCATCGGTTCTGTCGTCGTGGCTATTTTTATCCTCATCCTCGTATTTACTTCGTTTTTCCAGGTCGGCGCAGACAGCGTCGGAGTCATCCTGCGTCTCGGTAAATTCAACGCACAAGTCGGCCCCGGCCTGCACTTCAAGCTTCCGCTCGGCATCGACACCGTCCACAAAGTCCCCACCGAAAAACAACTCAAAGAAGAATTCGGCTTTCGAACCACCGACTCCAGCGGCGAACGCGCTGTCTATTCATCCAACGATTTCGTCGAAGAATCCCTCATGCTCACCGGCGACCTCAACGTCATCGACGTCGAATGGACCGTCCAATACCGCATCAGCGATCCCTTCAATTATCTCTTCCGCGTCCGAAACGTCAGCCACACATTTCGCCTCATGACCCAGGCCGTCATGCGCGAAGTCATCGGCGACCGCACCGTCCACGAAGTCCTCACCGTCGGCCGAACCGAGCTCTCCAGCACCGTCCACGCACGCCTCCAGGAACTCTGCAATCAATACGAAATGGGCATCACCGTTGGCCAGGTCATCCTCCAGGCAATCAACCCGCCCGAGCCCGTCAAACCGTCGTTCAACGAAGTAAACCAGGCCCAGCAAGAAATGGAAAAAATGATCAACCAGGCCCGCACCGAGTACAACGCCGAAATCCCACGCGCTCGCGGTATCGCCCAGCAACAACTCCAGCAGGCCGAAGGCTACGAAATCAGCCGCGTAAACCGCGCCGAAGGCGAAGCCTCACGCTTCAAAGCCCTCCACGAAGCCTACACCCTCTCACCCGAAGTCACGCGCCGCCGAATCTACATCGAAACCATGGCCACCGTACTTCCCCAGGTAAAACAAAAAATCATCGTTGGCGAAAACACCAGCGGCCTCGTCCCATTCATGCAACTCGGCGGAACCGCGCCCGTTCAAGGAGGCGTCAGCAAATGAACCTCAAACTCATCGCTTCAGCCGCCATTATTGTTCTCATAATCGTCGTCGCTTCCGCCGCAATTTACGTCGTCGACGAAAACCAACAGGTCGTCGTCACCCAATTCGGCCGCCCCGTCGGCGACGCCATCACCACGCCCGGCATCCACTTAAAAACGCCTTTCGTCCAGAACGTCCACGTCTTCGAAAAACGTTTCCTCGAATGGAGCGGCGAACGAAACCAGATCCCCACCAAAGACAAACGCTTCATCTGGGTCGACGCCTACGCCCGCTGGCGCATCACCGATCCCCTGCGCTTTTACCAGCGCGTCCGCGATGAGCGCGGCGCTAAATCCCGTCTCGACGACATCATCGACGGCGAAACACGCAACGCCGTTGCCAACCACGATCTGCTCGAAGTCGTCCGCAGCTCCAACCGCGCTCCACTTGTTGAATCCGAAATCGAATCCGAAGAAGCCGGCGAAGGCCTCGTCGATATCAAACGCGGCCGCAACGAAATCATGGCGCAGATTCTCAAAAACGTTTCCGCCGCCGTCGAAGATCTCGGCATCGAAATCATCGACGTCCGCTTCAAACAGATCAACTACAACGAAGACGTCCGCCCCCGCGTCTACGAGCGCATGATCGCCGAACGCCAACGCATCGCACAGAAATACCGCTCCGAAGGCCAGGGCGAAAACGCACGCATCCGAGGCGAAAAAGAGCGCGAACTCCAGGTCATCACCTCCGAAGTCTTCAAGAAAACCGAAGAAATCCGCGGCCGCGCCGACGCCCGCGCAACCGAAGTTTATGCCGAAGCCTACAACGTCAATCCCGAGTTTTACCGCTTCCTAAAAACCATGGAATCCTACAAACAAGTCCTCGACAAAGACTCCACCCTCGTCCTGTCCACCGAAAGCGAATTCTTCAATTTCCTCGAATCCGCCAAATAAATAACCATCCATTTCTCGACCCAAAGTTCTACTTTTGAACCAGAACCTCCCCATCGACGCGCTTTTACCCGCCATTATCGAACACCTGAAGCACGAAAATAACCTCGTACTTCAGGCACCACCCGGCGCCGGAAAAAGCACCCGCGTTCCACCCGCCCTCCTCGACGCCGGACTCGCTGGCCACGGCCAAATCCTCATGCTCGAACCTCGCCGCGTCGCCGCCCGCGCCACCGCCAAACGCATCGCCAGCGAACGAAACACTCCGCTTGGCCAGGAAATCGGCTACCAGGTCCGCTTCGACAACCGCACCTCCAAACACACGCGCCTCGCCGTCATCACCGAAGGAATCCTCACCCGACGCCTCCAAAGCGACCCATTTCTCGAAGGCGTCACCATCGTCATCCTCGACGAATTCCACGAACGCAGCCTCCACACAGACCTCGCCGTCGCCTTCCTCAAAGACCTCCAACAAGTCCGCGAAGACCTGAAAATCATCGTCATGTCCGCCACCATCGCGACCGACGAAATTGCACGATTCCTCGACTGCAAAACCCTCCAAAGCCACGGCCGCACCTTCCCCGTCGCCATCGAATACCTCGACCAACCCGCCGACAAATACATTGAACACGAAGTCACCCGCGCCGTCCAACGCCTTGCCGCCAACTCACAAGACACCGGCGACTTCCTCGTTTTCCTCCCCGGCGCCGGCGAAATCCACCGCACCGAATCCGCCCTCAAACCCTGGGCCACCGAAGCCGGATTCGACGTCTTCCCCCTCTACTCAGCCCTGCCACCCGAACAACAAGACCGCGCCATCGAACCACGCCAGCCCAACAGCCGCCGCAAAATCGTACTCGCCACCAACATCGCCGAAACCTCCCTCACCATCGACGGCGTCACCACCGTCATCGACTCCGGCCTCGCCCGCCAGATGCGCATGTCACCCGCAAGCGGCCTCGACCAACTCGAACTCACCCACATCAGCCTCGCTTCCGCCACCCAACGCGCCGGACGCGCCGGCCGCACCCAACCCGGCCGCGCCCTCCGCCTCTGGACCCACGCCTTCGAGCACCGCATGCTTGAGTTCGACGCCCCCGAAATCACCCGCGTCGACATCACCGCCCCCATCCTCGAAGTCATCGCCTGGAG
>JBEBSM010000081.1:0-11983 GCA_040394315.1 Lujinxingia vulgaris | reverse complement strand
ACACACAACATCGGGTTCAAGATCTTATTTCAAATAACTGAAAACATTTTCAAAACAATTTCTCACCCCACCCACGTAGCTCTCTCAGAGATGGTATCCATCCCTTATTCTAAGCCATATTACAGTACCCAACTCACCCATTTCCCGTAGAAAAACTTCCCTATACTTTGCCTCAAACAACAATTCAAAACGCTCAATTCACTCAAAATCCGATCACAATTGGCTACGAGATCCTTCAATCTCTCGTCTCGACGAGAACCCGGTCCAGTTTTTTACCCCACCCACAATAACAGGCCTGGATCCCGTCTCTGAGACGGGATCAAGGCCTTTTATTCACGAAGATCAACCACACCTTCTACCAATACCAAAAATACAAAGAGCTCCTGACACCCCAAACATCAATTGCTCATGCCAGTACAAAAATACTCAGGCGCCGATTTCACTGCCAACCTTCACAATCAAAAGAAATAATGAAGATTGAAACGACAGCTATCCACAACCCGGTCCTTCTCTATCCTTCCTACTTTAGAGCTCGAAGTCAGGCGGTATACACACGCCACCGAGTCCTGCAATCCCTACACACTCACTCGCTGCGGCCGGGCAGGCACCGGTTTCATCGTCACAACGCTGCGTGCAAATTGCTTCGCTCCCGTTATCCAGGCACATACCGCTCGCGCAAGCTTCGTTATTTGCGTCTTCACTACCATGACCACCGCAAGGTTTTCCGACTTCCAGCTGACCCCGAGAGCCCGGAGCGCAACACAACGTTGGCATCGCCTCATCGACATTCTGGCAGCTATGCGCAGGGTTTTCGCAATCCGAATTTAAGAAGCACTCGGTCAATCCCTGCTTTTCACAAGTTGTTTCCGGCTGTTCGCCGCCGTCCGGATCCCACTCGGTGTCCTGATCTTCACCCGGACCTTCCCAGTCCGCATCATCGTCTTCCTCAAATTCAAATACGTCTTCGTCCGTATCATTCTCAGAACCGGACGACACGTCCCGGCCAGCGTCCTGGTCGTTTTGTTCGACCCCGGCATCTTTTTTATTATTACCTGTGGACTGCACCGTAGGACTACACCCGGCAAAAGCCACCGCTAACGTCACGATCAGTACCGCTAAATAATTCACTCGACTGCGTTTCATATAGTTTCCTTTCAATTCTCATACGTAATCATCGGCGAATTCGACTATTGCACTTCGCCGCCAACCATACAAGAAAATAAGCGCGGAATCGATACCAACCTAATGGCTCGATTCCGCGCATTCGTAGCATTCGTAGCATTCGTAATGCTAAATCAACTACCGGCTATTTTATTGCGCCTACGATCCGATTAATCCGTTACACATACCGAGCCAAGAAACGGAATTGCCTCACAATTGGGCGCGGATGCAGGGCAGTCGTCTGCAGTCTCACAAAACTGCGAGCAGAACTTCCCACCTTCATTACGGTCAATACAAAGACCACTGGCGCAACGAAGATCTCCGTCGTCCTCATCACACGATTCCCCCGCAGGGCGAATTCCTCGTACTCCTGGCACACAACAGGCTACATAAAACTCATCGCCGCCCACATTCTCGCACCGCTGGTCAAGGCTTTCACAATCAGCGTTTGAGAAACAATCCACTGAATCAATTTCCGTAATTTCATCACAACTATCCACTGGCCCCAGCTCTGACGGTATCGGCGTTGGCTCAATCGGTTCTTCGATCACGTCATCCGATGTCTCCGTATCTTCAGTTGTCTCTGCATCTTCAGTCGTCCCCGTGTCTGCCGTCGTATCGGCATCCTCCGTTGTTCCAACGTCACCTGTATCGCTGCCCCCGCCAGTATCACCCACATCACCAACGTCGGCCTGATTACTATTTCTATTATTATTGTCATCGTCGTCATCCGATGAACAACCCGCAAACACGAGCAGACCGGACAAAAGTAACAATGCAAATTTATTAAGATAGCTGTGCTTCATGATCGCACTCCTCAAAGAATGAAAACAACGCAACTCACTCACTCTACTAACCGGTCCTTCGAGCGTAATGCCCCGCCTCCGGTCAACAGTTAAAGATGCGCACCCATCCATCAATCGCGATGTTTTCCCTGAATTCTCACAAAGCATCCACCAACAAACCCACACAATTTCCAGTCCGCGCCCGTCTCTGAGACAGTCTCTACCCTGATGTCAAACGCCAGTTTGACCACATTTCTCAGCTTCAGAGCGGTAAAGCCAGGCTCCCAAACCAGTCCAAAAAACATTGCCGAACCTGGCCACAAAAAAAGGCTCTGTTACCCTCTCAGAGATGGTAACAGAGCCTTGTAGGCCGCCGATTTTTCTATTTTCAGCGCACCAAAAGACAACCTGAGAAACGATCTTCCATCAGGTCATCCAAATCGCAACGCACAGCACGTCGCACCTAAATTACACGTAGCCATCAGGTCGGCCACTTCTGAAAAGTCCACGCCTGATCCCAGAACATATACTCATAGCGAGCACTCACCAAGAAAGCCTCGATAGCCCGCACACGGCTTGCCTCATCAGCCTGTCCCGCAAAACGCTCCAGCCGCTCCAGAATATTCTGCATGTAATCATTGAACCCCGGATCTGCATACATCCGCAACCAGTCCGCATACGGATGGTCATCCGAAACCGACCCACCAAGCTCACGCATCAAATGCTGCCCGAGCTCAACATAAAGCCACGGACAGGGCGCAAGCGCTCCCACAGCCTCTACCAGCGTCCCACGCTGAGCAGCCGAAATCATGTGATTTTGATACCCACGACAATTAGGCGTCAGCTCAATTGCCGCAATATCGTCCGCATTGAATCCAAGCTTTTCACCATAACCCGCATGCAGCTCAGCTTCCACCACCAGAGCCATCCGCGCAGCGTCCACAAACCACAGTTTGTCAGCTGGCTTCACACAACGCGTCGAAATCAGCGACGCCGTATCCGCAAACGCCTCCAAATAACGCGCATCCTGCATCTGATAAAACCGAAACCTGTCAGCATCCAGTGTGCCTTCAGCCAACGCCCGAACAAAAGGATGCTCAAACGACGCGCCCCAGGCCGTCCCCGCCGCGTCAATACATCTCTGTGCAAAAGGAGGAACTACAAATCCACGTACCGTCATAAATACTCCATCGTATCGGCTAAAAAACCGAAAGTTTCGAGCTACGGCCCTACGCGGAGTACACCACGGCAAAATACCCGACCAACCAAGCGGTTTTCGGATCTTCAGCCAAGCTTCCCTACGCCAGTATAATCTGGATCAGGTAATTGAGGGTGTACTCTCAGTCCAACAGCCCATCTGCCGGACACCCCTAGCTCGCTAGAAAAAACCTCTAACATACCGACATACGCTGTCAAACACCTAAAGGGAGTTGTAACTCTGCATGCGGTACGATTACATTCGCTCCGAAAATGTTTCCCTGTCAAACACAATATAATCCAACCGAGTCATCCTCTTGCAAAATATCACATATCCCAAAGTTACCCTCACCCAGCCGCTCGATGCCGTCCTCAAACTCGGCCACCCCTGGATTTTTTCCGACGCCCTGCGCCACGACCGAAACCTGCAAGCCGGCGCCGTCGTCGACGTCTACAACCGCGACGATCAATTCATCGCCCGCGGTATCTTAGAGCCCGACTCACACCTCCGCCTGCGCGTCTGGACGCTTCGCCAGGATGTCGCCGTCGACGAACAACTCCTCGAAAAACGCATCCGCGCAGCCCTGAAAAGAAGAACATTCCCAAACCACGCCACCAACGGCTTTCGCCTGCTCAACGGCGAGGGCGACCGCATTCCAGGACTGGTGTGTGATATTTATGATAAGATCGGCGTCCTGCGCCCCGATGGCCTGGCCGCCGAACGCTGGGTCGAACCCGCACGCCGCATCATCGAAAAACTCCTGCCCATCACCCACTGGGCCATCCGCCGCTCCGAAATCTATCGCGAAGGCAACCCCGCGGCGATGTGGCTCGACAACGCTCCCGAAGACACCGAACTCACATTCCTCGAACACGACATCACCTTCGTCGTCGACCCCATCGACGGCCAAAAAACCGGTTTTTTCCTGGATCAACGCGCCAACCGCCAACGCATCGCACAATTGGCCGCCGGAAAACGCGTCCTCAACCTCTTCAGCTACACCGGCGGCTTTTCCGTCGCTGCAGCCATGGCCGGCGCCGCCCAGACAACCACCGTCGACATCGCAAAACCCGCAGTCCAGGCCGCCCACCGGCACTTCGAACTCAACGGACTCTACCCCGAAGCCCACGAATTCATCGCCGCCGACGTCTTCGACTACCTCGAAACACTCGCCCCACAACGCGCACCCTTCGAAATCGCCATCTGTGACCCACCCAGCTTCGCCCACAAACGCCAGGACTTCAAAAAAGCACGCGCAGCCTACATCCGCCTCTTCACCAAACTCCTTGAAGCCATGCCCACCTCCAGCACCGTTGCACTCGCTTCGTGCAGCAGCCACATCGACCGAGCCGCATTCTTGAGCATCATCGCCGAATCAGCCCAGACAGCCGAGTGCTCCCTCATCCTCTCCGGCGTCTGGGGCGCCGACACCGACCACACCACGCTCCCCAACTTCCCCGAAGGCGATTATCTCCAGTTCGCACTCGCCACCATCGCCCGCGACTAATCCGCTCAAAAAACCGCACCAAAAACCGACTTAAAATCATACCTAAAACCGCGCCAACACAGGCACGGTTCCCATCTCTGAGACCGTCACAGCGCCTCGCCAACACAGACACGGTTCCCGTCTCTGAGACCGTCACTCAGCTCCACCCCACGCGCATTTCCCCTCCCTGCTCACGCCCCCCGCTTCACCCCCTCCCCCAATTCACCAGACACCATTTTACTTTACATTTCCCACGTGCCAGAATGCCTCATCAGTCAGCCAATACCCGTTTTCGCCCGCTTCACCCCCATGTACACCCGAGCCGAACATGAAATCCGAGCCACAAAACCCACAAACACCACACGACTCGAAAACGCATGTGTCTCCAGACACCCCGACCGATCACGATTCCATTTTCGGCTACGAAATCCCCGCCCCACTCCAGGCAGCCCTCAATTTGCTGCGCTCCGTTTTCAACAACTCCGCAAAACTCCACACCCAATACGAACGCTGGCTACCAGTCCTGACAGCCTTGCGACAACTCGGCCACACTTCACAAAAACTCGGCCTACATTATTTCCATTTTTTCACACACGACGCCGACGAAAAACCAACAGTTACAAACGACGCCGACTCCAAAACACCCGACCGCTCCAACACCCGCTCCCCCGACGCGCTCCCAATCGACCTCCTAACCGAACTCCACGCCGGATTCACCGAACTCACCCAGACATTTCCCGACGTCGCCTCGTTTTTTCTCGATACCGACAAAATCGACAAATTTTTAGCCGATATCTTACTCGATCCCACAAACGCCCTGCCCGGCCACCATCTCTTCAAACTCATCAACGAGCAGAGCACGCGTGCCATCGGCAAATTCGTCGAAATCGCCATTCTCACTGCTGGAAAAGACACCCCCTCCGCCGAAACTACCCACGCATTTCTTCAACGCGCAGAACAACTCCTCGACAGCATCGTCCAGCGCTGGATCTGGCCCATCGTCGACCCGACCGACTCCCCAAATCCCATCAATTCACACGATGAGCACACGCCATGACCGCAAGCCCGGAACCCTACGATTCCCTCGTCAACGACCTCTCCAAAATCGTCGGCTCTGACTGGGTCCGCACCTCGCTACCTGACCGTCTGGCCTACAACAACGACTGCTGGCCACGCGGCATCATCTTAACCCGCGGCCAACGCATCTACGAAAATCTCCCACGCGCCATCGTCCAACCCGAAAATGAACAACAAGTCCAACAACTCGTCGCCTGGGCTAAAAAAACCAGCACGCCCATCATCCCCTACGGCGCCGGAAGCGGCGTCTGCGGCGGCGCCATCTCCGACGATTCCACCGGCGAATCCGGCGTCATCATCGACCTGAAACGCCTCAACCAGATCCTCGAAATCCGCCCCGACGACATGCTTTTGCGCGCACAACCCGGCGTCATCGGCATGATCCTCGAAAAAGAACTCGAGCGCCAAAACCTCACCATGGGCCACTTCCCATCCTCCCTCTACTGCTCAAGCCTCGGCGGCTACCTCGCTGCCCGAAGCGCCGGTCAGACCTCCAGCCGCTACGGCAAAATCGAAGACATGGTCCGTTCCATGCGCGTCGTCACCGGCACCGGCGAACTCCTCGACACCAAGTCTTCAAAAATACCCGACCTCACCCAACTCTTCGTCGGCAGCGAAGGCACCCTCGGCCTCATCACCGAAGCAGAGCTGCGCATCGAACCCGCACCCACCCACAAATTCTACCGCGGATTCCGTTTCGCCAACGTCGAACAAGCCCTCCACGCCATCCGCGAAATGATGCAAACCGGCCTTCGCCCCGCCGTCGTCCGCCTCTACGACGCTTTCGACAGCCTCATTGCCGGCAAGCCCTCCAAAAAACCCCTCGATCACTCAGCCGAGCAACCAACCCCCTCCCCCAACTTACTCCAACGCCTCCAAAATCAGGCCGCCACCATCCTGCCCGCCTCTCTGACCAGCACCTTCACCGACAAATTCAAAGCCCGCGTCGACACCACCGCCAAAGGCCTGCTCGGTCGCGCCATCGGCCAACCACTCATCCTCAACGCACTCGTCGACGCCCTGCCCGAACACTGCATGCTCGTCATCGGATTCGACGGCACTGAACTCATCGAAGACGAAGCCAATTTCGCCTTCGATCTCCTCGGCCGCTACGGCCTCGACCTCGGCCCCGCCCCCGGCCTTCACTGGCTCGAAAACCGCTTCAACGTCTCCTACAAACAATCCCCCATGTACGATACCGGCGCCTTCATCGACACCATGGAAGTCTCCACAACCTGGAGCAACCTCAATAACCTCTACACCACCGTGCGCGCCGCCTTGAGCTCCCACGTCTTCGTCATGGCCCACTTCAGCCATCTCTACACCGAAGGAAGCTCCATCTATTTCACCTTCGCAGGCTTCGGAAACGACGTCGACGAATCCCTCGAACGCTACCAGAACACCTGGAAAGCCGGCCTCGACGCCGTCGCCCGCGCCGGCGGAAGCATCGCCCACCACCACGGCGTCGGCCTCTCCAAAGCCCCCTGGACACACCACGATCACCCCGGCGGCCACGCGCTATTCACAGCCCTCAAAAACACCTTCGATCCGTCAGGAATCATGAACCCCGGAAAGGTCTACGCATGAAAAAAACACGCATCGCACGCAGTTTCTATACACGCCGAAATCTTCCCGAACCCACCGCCGAATACTGGCCCGAAAACAGCCAGGAATTAAGCGATCTGCTCACACAACCACGCGACATCAAAAGCCCACCACGCGTCATTATCGGCGACGGCCAACAACTCCGCCCCCAAATCATCGCCAACCCTGACCAACCTTTCGATGTCATCCGCACCACAAAATGCACCAAAACCATCACCTTCGACGTCCAAAGCGGACTCATCCGCACCGAATCCGGCATCACCTGGCGAGATTTGCAAGAAACCGTCACCGAACGCGGGTTTTCTATGCACAACTACAATCTCTACCCGGCAACCTCCACGCTTGGCGGCCTGCTCAGCCAACGCCACCTCACCGACAAAAGCATCTTCTACGGCGACATCCGCGAAGGCTGCGTCGCACTCACTGCCATCACGCCCGCCCACGAGCGCTACCGCTACATCCCCGCACCCCGAAAAGCCAGCGGACCCGATTTTCGCTACCTTTACCTCGGCACCGAAGGCCAATACGGCGCAATCCTCGACGCCACCATGATCGTCACCCGCCCCCAACCCGGCCGCCTGTTCCAGTTCGAAACCACCGATCTCGACCACACAATCACCCGCACTCGCCAGATTTTTGCCTGCGGAATCCGCCCCTCCTGGACTCACTACGAACACTCCAACCGCACACTTTCCATCGCCATCCACGCCCCCGAACCACTCCTACAATCCACCGAAAAACATCTCCGAACCCACGTCGACCCCAACTTCAACGCCTTTGCCGACGACATCCTCACCCAACGCCGCCGCTACCTCGAAGAACGCCACCCCAACCGCCGATCTGCCCCCTCAGCAAACCGCACCCACGCCGCCACCTTCGACTTGAGCGAACTTTCCACCCAATTAAACACGCTCGGAATCTCCTCCGCCGCCCCCTCCGCCAATCAACCCCAACTTCAAATCTACAACTGGAACCAAAACCAGGCACTCGCTTACATCACCTACCCAACCACCGAAATCATGCACCAAACACTTGCCCGATTTACAAAAAACACCACGCGCGACACCACCCCAACACCCGCATGGGCCCACACACTCAAAACCCAACTCGACGCCCAAAATACACTCGCCACTGGCCCAGCAAACCACTGATTTCTTCACTCCCAGGGATATAAAATGTCCAAAAAATCACCCGGCGACTTGATCGACCAATCAATCGACCAACCAAACGACAGATCGAGCGACAGATCGATCGATAAAATGACCGCCTACTGCATGTACTGCCCCAAAATGTGCCGTTTTTCATGCCCCGTCGCCGAAGCCGAGCACCGCGAAACCGTCACCCCCTGGGGACTCATGCGCTTGCTCAAAATGGTCAACGACGGCACCGTCGAACCCTCCCCAGAAATTGCCGAAACCTTCTACCACTGCACCGGTTGCCGCCGCTGCCAGAATTGGTGCCGCCACGACAACGACGTCCCCAAAGCCATGTGGGAAGCACGCGCCCAGATGGTCCAACTCGGCCACATTCCCCCCGCCTTCCAGGACCTCGCCGAAAACTTCCAAGCCACCGGCACGCCCTACGCCTCCGTACCCGTTATCACCGCCGCCGGTATCCAAGAATCCTTCGATCAAAACTCCAAAATCGCCTTCGTACCCGACAGCGATACCCGCAAAAACGACCCCGAAACCATCCTCCGAATCGGCCGCCTACTCGCCATTTTCAATCACGCACCCGTCCGTCTTCTCACCGGCCCAAACGCGCCAGATCAAGCTACAGATCAAGCTCCAGATCAAGCGACAAATCCCGCTGCACCTCCATATGCACCCCACATCATCTGCTCCGGCGCACCGCTCCTCGACGCCGGATTCAAAGAACAATATCATCAACATTCCCAACAACTTGAAGACGCCAGCACAGACATTGATCTCATCATCACCGATTGCGCCGCAATGGTCGCCCAACACCGCGAAGGCACCAGCTGGACCCGCGAAAACAGCGAAACCAGCGAAAACACCCCAAAAATCGTCCACCTCATCGAATTTTTAGCCGAAAACATCGCAAACACCATCCCAACCCAAAAATTCGACGCCAAAAACTTCATGCTCCACGATTCCTGCTACATCGGCCGTCAACTCGATCTCTACGAACCCTTCCGCACCCTGGCCCACGCCCTCAGCCACGGAAACCCGGCCGAATTTCAATTCAACCGCGCCGAAGCATCCTGTTGCGGCGCAGCCGGCAATTTCCACCAGACCGACCCCGAAGCCAGCGAAAAAGCCGCCAGCAACATCCTCGACCAGATGGACCGTGAAGGCGGAAACGCCCTCATTTGCGGCACTTCCCGCTGCAAAAAAGCCTTCCAGAAAGCGCGTGATCAGGACGTCGCACTTGACATTTTAGAGCTAGCATGTCGTGCTTTCGACCTTTGATTTTTGAATCAAGTAACTTTCACGCGACTTGACCAGGCCACACCGAACAAGCCGCTTACTACCCCCATAAAAAGACATGTCACTTCACCTTCGCACCTTTGCAATCGTCAATCCCACCGCCGCCGCCGGAAAAGTCAAAGAAGAGTGGCCGCTCATCGAACGCCTGCTCCGCGCGAAGCTCCCCGAGCTTGATTTTGTTTTCACCGAAGGCCCCGGCCACGCCACACTTTTAGCCCGCGAAGCACTCCGCGCCGGCTGGGAAATGATCGTCAGCATCGGCGGCGACGGAACCTTGAACGAAGTCGTCAACGGTTTTTTCGAAAAACCCGACGCCATCGCGTCCTACGAACTCGACGCCGACGGCTGGATCGTACCCAAAGACATCGAACTTCGCCCCATCCACCCCAAAGCCGTCCTCGGCCACATCCCACTCGGTACCGGCGGCGACTTCCGCCGCACCGTCGGCCTCATGGGCAACTTCGGCGAAACCATCAACCACCTCGGAGGCCACCACACACGCCCCATCGACATCGGCCAGATAGGCTACCTCGACAACAAAGGCAACCTCGCCAGCCGCTACTTCATCAACATCGCAAGCGCCGGCCTATCCGGAAAAGTAGACTACTACTCCGACCGCACCTGGAAAGGCTTCGGCGGAAACGCCTGCTTCCTCACCGCATCTGTACGCGCAATCGCCGCCTGGAAAAACGTCGACGTACAAGTCCGCCTCGACCAGACCGACGAATTCAGCGATAAAATGATGAATCTCGTCATCGCCAACGGCGAGTTTTTCGGCTCCGGCATGTGGGTTGCCCCCGGCGCAGAACTCGACGACGGCGCATTCCAGGTCGTTTTTATGAACGATCTCTCAAAACGCGAAGCCGCCGAATTCATCATCAAAGTCTACCAGGGCAAACACCTCAACATGCGCAAAATCCACCGCCGCCGCGCACGCCAGATCTCCATCCGCGCCACCAACCCCACCACCACCACCATGCTCCTCGACGTCGACGGCGAACAACCCGGCTCCATCCCCGCAACCTGGAACGTCCAACCGTCAGCCATCAACTTCAAGCTCTAACCCCCCCAAAAAAAACACGCAAGTCCCCGCACTAACACTGGCCCGCTCCCGTCTCTGAGACGGGAACCCTGCCCACAATTACTACCCACAATCCCCCCCAAATACTGCACTCACCAGACCCCACCCTCGCGCACCCGTTTGACACTTTCCTATCAAAAACCAATCCGCCCCAACTCCACAACCTTTGCCTCCCCCAAAACCTCCAAAACCTCCGGCCGGCAAGTCAGCATCACAACCTGCTGCTCACGACTCACCCTCATCAAAAGCCTCGCCACATTCCCCGCCCGCTCTGGATCAAGATTCACCAGAATATCATCCATAATCATCGGCATCCTCAACCCCCGCTGCGCATAATCGCGCACCAACGCCAGCCGCAACACAATATACAAAAGCTCCGTCGTCCCCCGACTCAACGCCTCTTCCGTCAAAACCTGCCCACTCGTCCCCAATATCTCCAGATCTTTCCCATCCGCACTCGCCCGCAAACCCGTATAACGCCCGCCCGTCGTCTCCCCCAACCACCCACTCGCCAACCGCAAAACATTCGGCTGATGCGCCTCCCGAAACCCACTCATCGCCCCGTCCAACAAATACCCCGCCAGCAAAAGCTCCGCATACGAATCCCGAGCCGCATCCAACCGACTCTCATACTGCGCCAACTCAAACTCCAACTGCGCAATCCCCTCAGACGTCTCCAACGCCCTCAACTCCGCCGTTTTCTCCCCCAAACGCTCACCAAATTCACGCCCCGCCGCCTGCAAATCCGCCGCCTGCTCCCGACAAGCCACCGACCGCCCCTCCCAACCCGCAAGCTCACCCGTCGCCAACTCACCCAACGTCTCCTGATCCCAAAAACCACCCAGAATCGTCCGCAATCCCCTCTCCGCCTCCCGAAACTTCGCCTTATATACAGCCCGCGTTTCCTCCATCTGCAACGCCCGCCCAAACGCTTCAAAACTCTCCACCCCAGCCTCCGCCAACAACGCCGCCAACTGCGCCTCCACAACCCCCAACGCCGCCCGCACATCCGCCAGCTTTTCATCCGCCACCGCAGCAGCCCGCTCCGCCTCCGCAAGCCGCTCCGCCTTTTGCAACTCCACACTCACCCGCGCATCCAACGCCTCCATTCGCTCACAAAACGACCGCCAATCCTCCCCC
>JBEBSM010000080.1:0-12052 GCA_040394315.1 Lujinxingia vulgaris | reverse complement strand
TTTCGGCAGGGCGGCGAATCATACTTACTTAATTCACCGTGTCAAGAGTTATTTCGAACTCTTTTTTCTTCGCTGCGCTGCCGTTTCCGGCGGTTGCTGCGAGGAGGCGAACCATACTCTCAAACTGCAGAGTGTCAAGAGTTATTTTCAAACTCTTTCTTTGGCGCCTTTCCTACCCGACTCCTAACTTCAGGAACCGCCTCTCTGCCCTGCCGTTGCCGGCCGTTGCGTCGAGGAGTGTTGTTATAGAGACGAGTGCCCGGATGGTCAAGGACTATTTTACACTATAGGTGAATATTTCTACTTTTAGCTGTGTTTACCCTGATTGCGCATCCAACACCTCTTTGTCCATACGCAAAACGCCTCCTTATATAGGAGGCGTTTTTCAAACACGTTTTATGCATACGGTGGTTCGGCTGATAAATAGACTCGATTGCTTTCCCGATCGATCACCCAACCATCAAAACGATTATTGAGCTCGTCGCTTAACGTCGCCCAGATCTCCTCGTCTTCAAGTTGAGCCGCATTTTCCGGAAGCTCGAGCGAATACACGATAAACTCCTGGGCAGAGTCCGGCCGGCTCTCGCCCCCGTACACGCCACTGAAGAAGATGTCGTTATACGCTTCCGGATCTCCCTCATCATTCGGGTTGTATTGATAATCGCGCTCTTCTTCCCCAAGTTGTTCAAGCACCGCAAACCCGTAATTGGTAAGTAATTCATAACTGGATTGATAAGCCATCGTTATACTCCACGCTGTTTGAAAACCCGCGCGAAGCATAACGACTACTTAAAACTCTCTTACGCTTCGCGCAGCGTCAGGATGTCTTTTCGCGGATCCACACGATCCACGATCACCTGAATTTCAGCCCCAAGCAGCGTAGGCCGCTTCAGACTGTAGTTAGTTCTATAAGCACATTGCTCAATAAATACAGAAGCCCGCCCGCTCTGTTCGTCCTTGATCTCGACCACAACCGCATTCATCGGCTCACTCTGCGTCGATAGATAATACAGCAACCAATAGCGATCCGTTTCACGCTCCGCACGAATCCCCTCCCGCGCCGTATTATCCACTCCACCCAGTACGCTAAATATACTCTCACTATCATAAGGATACGGTTCACCCGCCAAACACGCCTTGATCTGCCGCTGGCATACCAGATCGCTATAGCGCCGGATCGGGCTCGTCGCCTGTGTGTACTTCGACAATCCCAGACCAAAATGCGGCGCCGGATGCGTGCTAATATCACCACGCTTCATCTTGCGCAAAATCGCGAATTCACGCGCCAGCCCTTCAGGAACCGCAAGCGTTTCATCATCCAACAACTCGCTATCCGGCGATTCCTGCATGCGATAAATAACCGGAATCTGGTTCTTATCGCAAAACTCCGCCATGATCTGATTGCTCAAGATCATCATCTCGCTAACCAACAAGCGCGCCATGCTCTCCTGCGCCACCAACTTGCAACTCACCGTTGGCGGATTCTGCGTTTCATCCACCCGCAACTTGATCTCCGGCAAATTGATACTCGTCGCACCATTTTGCTCACGCACGCTCATGCATTCTTCTGCAATATAATTGAGCGCCTGCAAAAGCGTCGGAATCCGCCCGCGCTCCTCACTTTCCAGGATGTCATCGACTTCATCGTAATTCATGCGATGCGAAACACGCACCGACGACGCGAAAACCTCGTAACCAACCCGGTTCAGGTCCTGATCAAACGTAACCAACGTCGTCATCGCCGGCCGAAGCTCTCCCGCCACAAGACTCAACGTCTTTTCAGTCAGCGCCTGCGGAAACATCGGCACCACGCCCGTCGGCAGATAAATACTCGTACTTCGACTCCGCGCATCCTCATCCAACGCAGATCCCAGCGGCACACGCGCCGACGGATCTGCAATATGGATCCCGACCTGCCAGCCGCCATCCATCAACTGCTCGCACGAAAGCGCATCGTCAATATCCAGCGTTTCCACATCATCGATCGTCACACAAAACAACTTGCTCAAGTCCCGACGCCATTCTTCCGGCTCCCAGGCCTCTTCCACAAGCCGTTCGGCTTCCGCGATCAACTCTTCCGACGGCTCCGTCGCAATCCGGAACTTATAAATCCACAGATTCTCATGCTCCGTCCATATTCCCAGATCTACCAGCAGATCAAACGGTCGATGATGCCCGCGATTCCTGAGTTTTCGCCCGTAAACCTCCTCCAACTCATCCAACGCCTCTTCCGCCTGACGTTTTCGCTCGAAATCCTCGCCAAACGCCGCATAATCCTTAAACAACGTCAGCATCGAGCGCGAAAACGCATCCTGAAGTTTTTCCTGCGCCAAACCAGCACGCTCCGCAGACGCAGCATTCAAAACATCGCTGACCGCCTGGAAAAAATCGCCACGCTCACGATGTTTGCGCTCCTCCGCCTCGCGCTGCGCAAGCAACGTATCGACCTGCGCCTTCGTACGCGGCTCAAAACTATCGCGACGCGCCTTAAAATACACAGAATCCCCGCGCAACGCCGCGGTCAACGCAAGCACCGGCGCACTTTCATCACTCCCCAACATCAGATCCGCCATCTGCGCCGTCGTCATCGACTCGCCCATCTCCGTGACGATCTCCCACAAAACCGCCAGATCGATATCGTCCGCAAAACTCGCGATCTCCTCGCGCAAACGCGTGAGCGACTTCGTGATCGCATCCGTATCATCCGTGCGCTGCTTGCCCAAAACGAGCGAAACATCGCCGCGCTCTGGCCGCATCTCCGCACCGTGCTCCGTCCACACGATCAACTTCTTTTTGCCAATCTCACCCGTAATAACGCCCAGACGAAAATCACTTCCGGCGTTAAACTCAACAACGCTGCCTGCTTCCATAGAATTATTCTTTCATTTTGACGCTAATACACACAAAAAACGTCACAAGCCCTCGCAGTTTTCAATAAACTGACAAGTTCCTGTGACGTTTCCGCATTTCTTAGCCTGTAAAACTTAAAAAGTGATGGTTTTCAGATCTTCTGCGACTTCAAACCGAGCTTCGGTCACCGCACGAATATCCTCGACCGTTTTGCCCTCAACAATTTCACGCAAAATCAAGCGATCCGATGCCACATCAAAAATCGCCAGATCTGTAATAATACGATCCACGCACGCAAGACCCGTCACCGGCAGATCGCATTCACGCAACACCTTCGACGAACCATCACGCGCAGCATGCGTCATCAACACGACCACGCGCTTCGCACCCGAAACCAGGTCCATCGCGCCGCCCATGCCCTTGACCATCTTGCCCGGAATCATCCAGTTCGCCAGATCTCCGCGCTCGCTGACCTGCATCGCGCCAAGAATCGTCAACGCAACATGCCCGCCACGGATCATCGCAAAACTCTCCGCGCTATTAAAAAACGACGATCCCGGAAGCGTCGTAATCGTCTGCTTTCCAGCATTGATCAGGTCCGCATCCTCTTCGCCTTCCAGCGGAAACGGCCCGATGCCCAACAAACCGTTCTCGCTCTGCAAAACCACTTCCACGCCTTCCGGAATGTAGTTCGCCACAAGCGTCGGAATACCGATCCCTAAGTTCACATACGTCCCGTTTTCCAGCTCACGCGCAGCGAGTTGGGCGAGTTGCTCTCTTGTTAGACTCATGGTTTGGGTCCTTGTTATCTAATATATTCAACGCGTTACCGCGTTTTCAGCTCGATAGAATCACGCAAATTCGTTCGAAGGCTCAGAATCTTCCAAAAAATCAGGCCGGCCGCTCAAACCGAACGTACAGTTCGCTGCTCGATCCACTTCTCATAACCCTGGCCCACCAAAATGCGCTGCACGTAAATCCCCGGCGTGTGGATGTGATCCGGATCAAGCTCACCCGGCTCCACAAGTTCCTCAACTTCGGCGATCGTAATGGTTCCCGCCGTCGCCATGATCGGATTGAAGTTTCTGGCCGTCGCACGAAAAATCAGATTTCCATGACGATCGCCCTTCCACGCCTTCACAATCGAGAAATCCGCCTTGAGCGCAGTCTCCAACACATAGTGTCGACCCTCGATCTCACGCGTTTCCTTGCCGTCAGCAACAACCGTTCCATAACCCGTCGGCGTAAAAAACGCCGGAATCCCAGCGCCGCCGGCCCGAATACGCTCCGCCAGCGTTCCCTGCGGATTCAACTCAACCTCAAGCTGTCCACCAAGGTACTGCTGTTCGAAATTCTTGTTCTCGCCGACATAGCTCGAGATCATCTTACGGATCTGACGATTTTGCAGCAAAATCCCCAGTCCATAATCATCCGTGCCGCAGTTATTACTGATGATCGTTAAATCTTTGGTACCACGCTCACGCAATGCCCGGATCAGGTTTTCCGGATTCCCGCACAAACCAAAGCCACCGCTCATGATGGTCGCGCCGTCTTCGATATCGAAGACGGCCGCTTCTGCCGATTCAAAAACTTTGTTCATGCCTGATCTCTCCATATTTACGCGGACCGCGCACTTTCATTTCGCTCAAACGCTAAACCGTTGCGGCCCACTTGTAATGTATATCGATTACCACTGCCCGCCGATCGATGCGCCGGCAAACACGTAGGTATAAAATCCAGCTTCCAGCTTCAGTACTGCATATTTCCCAAGGTTAAACCGCGCACCGCCCGAAATATTGAGCATCGGGATAACCGGAGGCACAGTATCCTCAATTTTCGGATTTGCCACATCAAAACTACCCGGGTTCGGCTCGTCCTTGGAACTCAAGCATTCCGGAGAATCATACCCGTCCGCACTGGCATTCAGCTTATTGTAGCAAGGCGAGTTAGGAATCGGCTTGTACTTCTTGATGTCACCGATCACGATTCCAGGCCCGATTCCACCGCCCACAAAAGGCGTAAACCATTCCTGAACATCCCAAAACCAGTACGACGAAAACACGACCGACACGATCTGCATATCGACCTTCGTAAATTCGGCCGAGGTCCGCGCTTTATCGCTTTCCAGCCAGAACTCCGACGCCATCGAAAGATCTGCGTAATCGATCCCCAGACTAAATTCGTATTCACCGTTTTTGCGCCAGACGAATTCACCGCCATAGCTCATATTATTAACGCCATTATTCCAGTGCGTGGCGTGTTCATCGAAAAAGAATCCCAGCATGAAATTCGGAACCTTCACCGCACGCGCACGCGCAAGAATCATGAATTCATGCGTTTCTTTCTCACTTTCAAATCGAGCGCTATCGTCCGGATCCACATACTGTGCCTGCGCCGGTGTTGCCATCGCTGCAAAACCACACAAAACAACCAACGACAGTGCAAACTGCTTACATCCAATCATTACAACTCCTCAACGTCTTTACATTAGCAAACTCATACATGCGGCGCAGAGTATAGAAAGCACTCGATCGTGATACAAGTTTGGCAATCAAGCGTCGACCCTATCAATTGTAATGATTTGGAATCCAAGTCTTAATTCAACACAATCACCGGCTTGTTTCGATCGATATTCGTGCCATCACCCAGCTGCCCCAGGTTATTTGCCCCCCAACAATAGGCAACGCCATTGGTCCGCACCGCGCAGGTGTGATTAATACCGGCCGACATCGTCATAACATCCGTCAACACCGACACCCGAAACGGCTCCGCCGTATCCGCATTAAACATCTCGCCGCCAATCTGACCGCTTGAATTATCACCCCAGCACCAGGCCCTGCGCTGAGAATCGATCGCGCACGTATGATTTCCACCCGCCACGACCCGCTCAATACGCACCGAACCCTGAAAACGCACCATTACAGGTGTTGTGCTATTATCCTTATGCTCATTTTCATCCCCTATAGCATCACCATTCCCAAGCTGTCCCTTCGCGCCTTCGCCCCAGCAGTAGACACCGCCAGCCTGCGTCACCGCACACGTATGTCTCGCACCCGCTGCCAGATCGATCACAGGCTCCAGCCCCAGAACTTCTGTCGGCCAGCGCACTACATTATCCGATCCGCCAGCCTGCCCACGATCGTTGTATCCCCAGCACCGAACACTGCTATCCTTACCCAGCGCACACGTGTGCAACGATCCCGCCACAACCGCGACGTTATTCGACAACCGCGTTTGCAGACTGCTCATCACATACGATTTTACACTATTTGCACTCGAACTGTTGCCCGTTCCAAGCTGCCACTGCCCGCCCTCACCCCAGCACTGAATATCTCCACTGCCACGCACCAACGCACACGCATGCGAACCACCCGTCGCAATCACATTGCCCGCCGAAATCCCATGCGACTTCACCGGAATCACAGCATCCGTTGTCGTTCCCTCACCAAGCTGCCCACGCGTATTACGTCCCCAGCAATAAACCCCGCCGTTTTCCAGCACGCCGCACGTATGATCGGTATGCGTATTCAACGCAACCACACCACTCGACAACA
Source organism: Lujinxingia vulgaris (assembly GCA_040394315.1). GTDB lineage: Bacteria > Myxococcota_A > Bradymonadia > Bradymonadales > Bradymonadaceae > JACCWM01. The sequence goes on along the minus strand of JBEBSM010000080.1, from coordinate 5,648 downwards.
CATGCACACCCACCGGCTGGTTAGACGTCGCACCACCACCCCGGTTATTACCAAGCTGCCCCACACTGTTATCGCCCCAGCAACGCACCGCACCATTTTGCGCAAGCGTCGCACACGTATGATTAAAGCCCGCCGTAATTGCCCGATACCCGCTGTTATCTGCACAACGATTCTCAAAACACCCACTCGGCGCCGTGCAAACCCCACACTGAACTTCCTCGCCAGACCAGTTCACCACGCCACACTGCGAGCCCGTGCGCTGACAAACATCCACGCACGCATTATTCTCGCAAACCTGCGTCGGACCGCAGTTTCCACCACACGCCACCGGATCAACATCCACACCCGGCGCCACATCAGGCTCCACCCTAACGTCCGTTTCATCCGCATCAAGACCGGAATCCGGCCCCACATCATCCGGCCCCACATCATCCGGATCGTTACCGCCATCCAAAACATCCGGCGATTCAAAAACATCCGGCTCGTCATTGCCCCCAACATCTCGACGATCCGTATCCTTCGGAAACGATACATCCGGCGGATCTGCACGCCCCGTATCACCAGGCCCGCTCATCGGCTCATCGCCCGTCGCACAACCCGCGACAAACAATACGCCAAGCACAAAACACAGCCCCAAAATCACTCGATATATTCGTTTCCAAGACAACTTTTGCACAATCCTACCGATTCTTCATTGTTTAACGTTCAAACGCGCTCTTACTCACAATTAGCACAATCAACAGGACCAGTGCAAAACTTCGCGCGCTTTCTACCCAATACACCCCAAATACCGACCATTTCCAAACACTTGCCAAACTTTTTGGAGCGGCCTGCGCTATCGCGACCCAATAAAATTGTCAAGGTTTGTCACACCCGTTACAGGTAGACACTTTTGCAACTCGCTGCTTATGATGCGCGCCGCGAACACCGAATTATTTCAATAACTATTACACCTATATATACGCTGTCACGGATGTCTCATGCTTCATAAACCCGGCGCCCCCTACCAACTCCCGCAAGAAGAGCTTTCACCCGGCCGCACGCTGGCCGACCAGCCCACTTCAAGCATGACCCTACGCCAACGCCTGGCCCACATCTTCCAAACCCGCGCCTGGCTCATCCCACTCGCCATTTTCGTCACCGCCGCCACCATCTTCGGCCTGACATCATGGGACCGCGCCCTCAAACCCTCCGAAGACACCCACTTCGTTTACCTCGCCAACACCTTCAACACCATGCTGGCAGCCCCCTTCAACGAAGAAGCCGCCAAACGACGCGAAGGCCTAGAACCCTTCGAGCTCGAGAAAAAGCCCCACCACCGCAACGACTGGGCCAGCTACTGGGAGCTCGAACTCAAAGACGGCGAAAAAGTCCGCGGCATCTGGATGGACGAACAAGGCACCGGCCGCTTCCGCCTACTCGGCAACAAAGGCGCCATGTTCATCGAGCGCTCCAGCATCAACCAGCGCGCCAGCCACCAGCGCTACTTCATGTCATTTCCACCCGGCCCCTCCGTCCTCATGATGCCCCTGGCCGCCATCGCCGGCTACAAAGTCAACGACGTCCTCTTCACCATATTTTTCGCATCCCTCAACGTGATGCTCACCTTCCTACTCCTCCAACGCTTGAGCATCGGCGGACGCACCGGCCGCAGCCGCCGCGACAACCTCTGGCTCACCCTGCTTTTTGGCTTCGGCACCGTCCACTACTGGTCCGCCGTCCTCGGCCAGGTCTGGTTCACCGCACTCGTCATCGGAATCACCTTCACCCTGCTCTACATCTACTGCTCCATCGACACCCGACACCCACTACTCGCAGGCATTTTCTTAGCCCTCGCTTTCTCTACCCGCACACCGCTGCTGTTCACCGTCATCTTCTTCGCCGGCTTCCTCTTTTTCCCCGGCGGACGCTTCCTCAAACGCGATCAATACACCGAAGCCGCCAAAAAACTCGTCCTCTTCTGCATCCCCTGCCTCATCGTCGGCCTCTCGCTGATGTACATCAACTACCTGCGCTTTGAATCCTTCTCCGAATTCGGCCACAAATACCTCGCTGCCGGCAACATCGCCCGCATCAAAAACTACGGCCTCTTCAACCTGCAATTCCTCTCCAAAAACCTCACCGCGCTCTTCACCCTGCTCCCCCGCTTCCAGGAAACCTACCCCTACGTCATCATCAGCAAGCACGGCATGAGCCTCCTCCTCACCACCCCCGCCTTCATCTACCTCGCCCGCCCACTGGCCCGCACATCCCGCGAAGACAAATTCTGGTGGGCCATCCTCTGGACCACCGTCGCCGTCGTCGCCATCCCGCATCTCCTCTACCAGAACACCGGCTACGAACAATTCGGCTACCGCTTCTCACTCGACTACACCCCATACCTGATCTTACTCCTGGCCACCGGCCGCCGCCCCCTCTCCCGCACCTTCAAGGCCTGCATCCTCTTCGGCGTCGCCGTCAACGCCTTCGGCGCCCTCACCTTCAAAAAATTCCTCCAGTTCTACACCGAAGATTTCTTCCCCTGATCCCCCCGCCTCACCTACCCGAAACAGGCCCCAAAATGACCGAACCAGCCCCAGAAATCCCCAAAAAGAAGATGCAAAACCTCTTCGAAGCCTACCCCCACGGCACCCTCGTCGCCATGGGCGTCGGCTGCGGCACCATCGCCGTCTGCACCCTCATCGTCGAACTCCTCACCCACCGCGCCGCCATCGCCGCCTCCGGTTTCCAGGTCAGTTTCCTCAGCCTCCCCCTCGGCGTCGCCACCCTGATCCTCGGCCTCCTCTCCACCCGCTACCGCCTCACCTACGGCCTGCCCGCCCTCCTACTCGCCACCATCTACGCCATCTTGTTCGTGATTTTCCGCTGAAGATTCCCCCCACACACAATAAAACCAAAACAGGCACAACCATGATCGAAAGCAGCAGCCCAACCAAAAGATCGATTCTGTTTAACCCCCTGAGCCTCGCCCTGTGCCTGAGCTTACTTTCAGGCTGCGCATTGATCGATGGACTCTCCGGCACAGAAGAGCCTACGTCCACAGAACGCGACGCTTCCTCGGATCTGGATACAGATCCAGGTTCAGACACCTCCACAGATATCCCGGACATTTCCACGGATAACCCGGACACTTCCACGGATAACCCGGACACCTCCACAGATATCAGCCCAGAATGCGCCGCTTCAGTGGCCAAAGCGCGTGTGTTTGGCATCGGAGTATACCGCACAGAACTCACGGTTACGCCCCACCAGTACATCGAATTCAGCAACGGAACAGGCACTGGCGCTGGCGATAAGCTCACATGGTCGCTTTTCCGCCAGCCGACCGACTCCAAATCCGAGCTCGAAAACCGCTTTACCGCTGAACCCCAACTCTGGCTCGATCAGCTCGGCGATTACGAGATCATCCTCAATATGAACGACTTGAACGACAAACAACGCTGTGAGCCCTCGACCGTAAAAATTCGCGTTGCACCCCGCGAACCCATTTATATCCAGCTCACATGGAATACGCCCACAATCCCCAATCCTACGCCAGACACCAGCCCCGATCTGGATCTGTATTATTTTCATTCCAACGCCCAGTCCTGGAATGATGATACCTGGGCTGTTTATTGGAGCAGGAAAACCCAAACCTGGGACTCAGGCAAAGCAACCTTAGAAACGGAAAACCTGGATCCCAGCAGTCCGTGGGGCCCCGTTACCGAGGTCGTCACGCATACCAATCCCGCCGACGGCTCGTACCGTATCGGCGTCCATTACGCTCCCACTGGAGATCGAGGTCCCACAAACGCCACCATTCGCATCTATATCCAGGGCCAACTCAAATACTCACTTCCAGACCAACAGATGACCAAGAATCAGCTCTGGCACATCGGCGATCTTCACTGGCCGAGCGGAACCCTCACCAAATGCGACAAGCTAGTTTCCAACCAACAGGACACCGACTGCCCACCATGATGTTTCGAATGCGCCCCACTCCCTCACCACCACACAAAAAAATCGTGCACGATTCCCCATACTCTCATGGAAAACCGCGCACGATTTATTGAATCACCCACCCCAAACCCACACGACTTGACCGCTCACCATCCCTAAAAAACCACGGCCAAATCACGCACGTTCCCTAACTCAAAACACGATTACGGCTGCGTAACCGCCACCCCATCCAACGTCACCGCAGTCTGCGCAAACGCACGACCCAACAACACCGCGCCGGTCTTCATCTCGATCATCGTCTTCGTCAACAAGATCCCCTGAACACGGGCTGTCGTACCAATCGTCACCTGACCACCCACCTGCCAGAACACGTTTTTGGCCTGCGCGCCGCCACTCAACGTCACAATCGCCCCGTTACCAACCTGCAGATCTTGCGCGATCTGAAAAATCCACACATCATCCGCACTACCATTCAACGTAACGCCATTGGCAAACTCCAGATTCGTTCCCCACTTATACAAACCCGCGGTCAACGTCATCGTATCCACATTCCCCGCGCCATGTTCCGTAAAGTCCGGCAACGTGCGCCCCGCAGCATCCGTGTACGCGCCTTCCATATCGAGCACAGCCACCGTCAATTTCGTCGGTGTCGGCGGATCATAATCCGCAGCTAGAATTTTCCCCGTCACCAACGGTGATTTCGCATGTGTGGTTGGAGGCGCCGCGATCGAAAATCCCGTCACATACGATGCACTAACAGGACTCACCGCAATATCACCCACGATCGCAGTCGTTCCGGTCGTCGAAATCCCGGATTTCGCCAAAATAACGAAGTCACCCGCGGTCCCAAGATCGACCGCTGCCGGCCCATTCCCCGCCATCAGCATCGTCGTAAAACTCCAGACTTTCTCGCTTTCCAACGCCTTACCCGCCACGTCTGTCACATCCGTCGAAACCGTAGCCGTGTACGTAACCCCATTTTCCAACGGCGAAAGCGGCGTCAGCGTCGCCGTCGTGTCCTTGTAAACGACCATGATCGCCACAGAAACATCGCCCTTCTTCAGCCCAAACGACGTATTATTAAACGTCCCCGCATCCATCTCCCGATCAAACGTCACGTTCACCGTCGTATTCACGGAAACGCCCGTCGCCTTATCAATCGGCCGCACAAACAAAATCTTCGGCGCCCCCACAGGAACCCCGCTATCCGTCAGATCGCCGTTACCTGCATCCGAGCCATTATTACTTTCATTATTAGAAGAGTCGCTGTCCCCACACGCTGCCGCAAAAAGGACAGCCAGAGCCAACAAAATAGTGAGAAGCTTCATAAATCGATTCATTTTTGTATCCTGGTCAAACTGTAGGCAGCAGCACACACGTCCTCAAGACGCTGCACGGCCGCGGAACCCCCGAGCATCGTATCTCTCAAGGGCCCTTCAACAGCCGGCGTCGCCGGTTCAAGTTGTCGTGTTGAAGTGACCCGCAACCTATGCCTACCCTAAACACTTGTCAAACGTGCAGCTCCATCCAAGCTGAGAACACTGCGAATAAATGATCCACGTTGACATCCCCCCAAAACAAGCGCGCACATTCCACCATCCTCTCCCCCCACATATTGAGCCATCCAAAGGGCTGCCGCCTACCCAGTCGACACCTCCCCACCTCGAGGCGAGCCTGCACGTCGGGCCGACAACGCCCCCAAAAATGGA